>NZ_JAMBDS010000040.1:0-29725 GCF_025143785.1 Brachybacterium sp. p3-SID1565 | reverse complement strand
ACCACGACGACCGCGCCCGCGACCGTCTAACCACGGAACGAAACCCAGGGCGCTTCACTCCCTGCCCGCGACCGCGGGCAACAGGACGACTCTCATAACGACTGGACCTACGAAACGGGGTCAGCCCAGGTTCGCCTGGGAGAGGTAGGCCGCGGCACGGCGGAGGACCTCGTTCTCCTGCTCGAGCAGCCGGATCCGCTTGCGCGCATCGCGCAGCTCGACCGAGTCCTCCCGGGTCTTGCCGGGCCTGTTGCCGTCCTCGACGTCGGCTTGACGCATCCAGTTCGTCAGACACGACTCGGATATTCCGAAGTCACGCGCGATCTGGGAGAGCTTCTGGCCAGGTTCGCGGTTCCTCGCGACACGGACGACGTCGTCACGGAACTCCTGGGGGTAGGGAGCAGGCATGATGCACATCCTTCCCTGCAACGCTTCTCAGCGCCACAGATCATGTGACACCTGATCGCGCATCAGTCCCCTCCTCACATTGTCGACCCTTCCGGCCTGCTCGGTGAAGCCCTGGCCGAAGCGTCCCCGGACCTGATGCGCAGCCTGCTGCAGGACGTGATCAACGCCCTGCTCTCCGCGGACGCTGATGCCGTCGCCGGCGCAGAGTACGGAAGGCCCAGCGCTGGTCGTTCTGCACAGCGCAACGGCTACCGCCATCGCGACCTCGACACACGGGTCGGGACGATCGATGTGGCCGTCCCCAAACTCCGCTCTGGCACCTACTTCCCCGACTGGCTGCTCGAGCGGCGCAAGCGCGCTGAATCCGCCCTGATCACCGTCGTGGCGGACTGCTACCTCGCCGGCGTCTCCACCCGCCGCATGGCTCCCCGGATGCACGCTTCGCGCACATCGCATCCGGGGCCCCAGCTCGTCAAGACCCTCGGCATCAACTCGCTCTCGAAGTCGCAGGTCAGCCGCATGGCAGCCGATCTTGACGAGCATGTCGAGCAGTTCCGCCACCGGCCCTTGGACGCGGCCGGCCCCTTCACATTCGTCTCCGCTGACGCGCTGACGATGAAGGTCCGCGAGGGCGGACGGGTGATCAACGCCGTCGTCCTGCTCGCGACCGGCGTGAACGGCGACGGGCACCGCGAAGTGCTCGGCATGCGAGTGGCCACCAGTGAGACCGGGGCGGCATGGAGCAGCTTCTTCGCGGACCTGGTCGCTCGCGGTCTGGGCGGGGTCCGTCTGGTCACCTCTGATGCGCACGCCGGGCTGGTCGAGGCGATCGCCGCTCACCTGCCCGGAGCGTCCGGGCAGCGACTGGGGGCACCTCCCGCTTGAGAGCGAAGCGCGTGGGGGAACGCACCCACTACGCCGCGAACCTGATGAGCATCTGCCCCAAGGGCATGTGGCCGGCCGTGAAGGCGATGCTGCACAGCGTCTATGACCAGCCCGACGCGACAGCCGTGAACGCCCAGTTCGAGCGGCTGCTGGACTACGTCAGCGAGAAACTGCCCGACGCGGCCGATCACCTCGATGCCGCCCGCGCCGACGTCCTCGCGTTCACCGGCTTCCCCAAAGACGTCTGGGTCCAGATCTGGTCGAACAACCCCGCCGAGCGTCTGAACCGCGAGATCCGTCGACGGACCGACTCGGTGGGCATCTTCCCCTCTCGCGAGGCGATCGTCCGGCTCGTCGGCGCGGTCCTGGCTGCGCAGACCGATGAATGGGCCGAGGGCCGCCGCTATCTCGGCCTTGACGTCCTCGCCCGCTGCCGCCTCACCCTCACCACCAGCCCCGTGAACGAGGTGAACACCGATGCCCTGCCCGCGCTGACAGCCTGACCCCTCATCGAAGGATCGCTACACCACTTCCTGGGACTTGACCGAAAGCTCGGCGGCGCACCCTGATGAGGAACTGAAGATTTTCCTCGCCTCCGCCGAGTGGGTGGCGTCACACCCGCTACTGTTCGGCAACGGACAGCCTGGACTCCGAGCGAGAACGCGACCAGAGAGACGAACAATGACTCTCGAAGCCCTTAGTCGACCCTGCCGAATTGCAGCTATCGTTCGAGGCGTCGCACGCCCGCACCGGGGCCGTGCGCCGGGCAAGGAGGGGAAGTGGCCGGTCCCACGGTCAGCGTGATCATTCAGTGTTACCAGGCACAATCGACCATCCCGCTGCAGCTCGCATCCCTCTCGGGCCAGCTCGATTCTCGGCCGCGAGCGATTCTCTGGGCCGTCACTGGGGACCAAGGAGAGCATGATTCCCTACCCCGACGATCTTGCCTGCAGCCCGGAAGAGAACGCTGAACTTCGATGACCGTCCCAGAAGCACCCCGCCGTGTTGTCGTCATCTCGCCAGTCCCTGCCCTCGAGTCGCCGACCCATGCGGGCGGGCTCCTGCTCACCAGGATCGTGCAGGCCCATCTGGCATCCTGCGCGCACGTCAAAGTGCTCGTGCCGTCTACGAGAGCCACGATCGAGGCCCTCCACGAGACCGCGCCGGCCGCTCCGACCCACATGCTCGGCAGGCCGCGCGACCATCGAGGCCTGCACCGACTGGCGCTGACCATCGTCCATCGTGCGCTCCCCGCCCTGCCCTCGCGAGACCTCGCCGAGGCCCCTTGGCACTTCCTCGCAGATCTGTTCATGAACCGCTCGGCCCGTCGGCTGCTCCGTACCGCGGACCTCGTGGACCTTCAATGGGAGGAGTACGGTCGCCTCGCTCCCCTGATCCGGAAGCTCGCCCCGAACGCCGCGACGACCTGCATGTTCCACGACGTGAACGAGCAGAAGCTCTCCCGTGCCGTCGACGCCGCGGGAGACAAGGAGAGCGCGCGGAAGGCACTCAGGGATCGCGCCCGTAATCGCCGGCTCCTCCGACGCGCCGCCCCTGCTCTCGACCGTGGCTTCGTCCTCTCTGAAAAGGACCGGGTGCTGCTCGATGGTTGCATCCCAGGGCTGCCGTCCTCCGTCGTCCCCCCGCCGCTCGTCGATGACTCCACTCCGCTCTTCGATGTCGGCTCCCGCCCCCCGGTTGTCGGCTTCGTCGCCGCACTGCGTCGCCACGAGAACCGTGACACCGCGCTGCGGCTCGCCACGCACATCTGGCCCCTCGTCCGTGCGGCTCGACCGGATGCGCGGCTCCGCATCATCGGGGGAGGTCTCGAAGAGGGGCCCCGTGCCCAGCTCAGCGGGCTCCCCGGAGTCGAACTCACCGGATTCGTCGACGATCTCGACGAGGCGTACTCCGGACTCCGCGCCACCGTCTCGCCTATCGACCGCGGCGCCGGGGTCAAGTTCAAGGTGGTCGAGTCCATCGTGCGCGGCATCCCGACGCTCACCACCACCGTGGGAGCCGAGGGCATCGACACGGACCTGTTCGACCTGGTCTCCGATGATGATCACGAGTTGGCCCAGGGAGCCCTCGACGTGCTGTCCGACCACGATGCAGCGGTTCGGGCCCACACGGCGGCTCTGCGCGCTCGCGCGACCTACGGGGTGGACAGGTTCGTCCGGGAGTATCTCTCGGGCGTCGAGGACGCGATCACGTGCCGCCGATCGAGAGTCTGACAGGCGTCAGACGTCGAGCTCAAGCCGCCCCAGCTCCACGAGGCGTGCGAACTCCGGGTTCTGCCGGTGCAGCTCGGTCATGGTGCCCTGGCCGGCGAGCCGGCCTTCTGAGAAGAACAGGATGTCGTCGGCGTTCTTGACGGTCGAGAGACGGTGCGCGATCACGATCACGGTGAGCTCGCCGTGCAGCGCGGCGATGGTCTCGGTGATCTGGTGCTCCGTCTCGTTGTCCAAAGCGCTGGTCGCCTCGTCGAGGATCAGCACACGCGGGCGCGCATACAGTGCGCGTGCGATGCCTATCCGCTGTGCCTGACCGCCGGAGACGCGCACCCCTCCATCACCCACCCACTGACCGAGCCCTTCGGGCAGGTCCGCGACGAAGTCTTCGAGCCGAGCTCGGCGCACGACATCGGCGAGGTGCTCTTCGTCCACCTCGTCGCGCAGGGCACCGAAGGTGATGAGGTCCCGGAGCGGCGCGTCCCAGAGGTACACCTGCTGGGAGACGACGGCCACTTCGGACATCCAGCGTCGTGGCTGCTGGGAGAGGTCCATGTCGCCGACCGTGATGGAGCCCGCGGTGGGTCGGAGAAGCCCGGCCAGGAGGTCTGCGAAGGTCGTCTTCCCCGCCCCGGAGGGCCCTACGAGGGCGACGGTCGTCCCGCGATCGATCCGGACGTCCACATCGGAGAGGACATCGCGGCTGCCTGTGGCGTAGCGGAAACCAAGATCTCGGACCTCGATGGGTTCTTCAGGCACCGGATCGTCCTGCGCACTGGTCGGGGCGATCTCCACCCGACCGACCTCGTCCTCCAGACTCCGGATCTCGTCCGCTGCGAAAGTAAGGTTCGGCATTGCCGCGCGGAGGTTGTTGACGGTCGCGACGACGCGGTTCAAGGCTGGGACGATGCGCACCGCACCGGCCGCGAAGACCGCGAGCAGGCCGAAGGCGGTCGCCTCGTCGTAGAGCCAGAAGAGGAGCAGTGCGATCAGGAGAATCCCGATGATCATCGCGATCTCGAGGAGGTACTTCGGAGCCTCTCCCAGGATCCCCTGCCTCTGCGCCGTCCTCGCGTACTGGCTGCGATTGATGCGATATCGCTCGACGAAGAGGGACTCCCTACGGAAGAGCCTCGTCTCCCGGAATCCCTCGATCGCCGGGTTGAGATGGGACCACGCATCCTGCTCGAGCATCAAGCCCCTGAGCCCGAACTTGTAGGCGAAGGGCTTGAACACCCGAGCAACCAGCAATGCTGTCCCACCGAAGACGAGGATCGCCAGCACCGAGGCGAGCGGAGCCATGAGCACGAGGGCGAGGAAGATCGCGACGATCGCAAGCGCGTCCGTGAGGACGAGGATCGCCCCCAGGAGGACCCCGTTGAACGCCTGCGGAATGGCTCCGGTGATGACCTGCAGGATCTTGGAGCGGGATCGGCGACGGAACTCCTGGAAGTCCGAGCGCAGATATCGCTCCAGCATGGCCGCCTGCGCCGCGGCCTGTGCCCGGTTGACGACCCCCAGGCTCCACCACCGGATACCGATCACGCCGAGATTCTTCGTGACGAAGACAAGGCCGACGACGAGCGTCACGGCGAGGAGGAGCGTCTGGCGGTCGCGTGTGCCCACGAGCGGCACGACGAAGCGCTCCACCACGCTAGGAACGGACTCCGGCGACATGAGCATCTGGGTGAGCGGCAGCATGAGCGCCACCGCGACGAGGTCGAGCAGCGCCGAGATGATCGAGGTGAGCAGCAGGCCGATCAGACTTCCCCGCATGCTCCAAGGCACGATCGCGATGACGGCGCGCAACCGAGCGGCCACGGCGCGGATGCCCCCTCGTTCCGTGGTCTGCATTTCCACCTTCTCCCATACGTCAGAAACGCCGAGCGGCACGTCGGGCCGTGTGTTCCTCGTGCCATATCCTACGGTCAGAACGGAGTTGACCCTGTCCGTGTCCCCCGAACCCGTGGAGCGGCCTGTCGTGCAGCGTCATTTCACCCACCCGGTGCTCCGGGCCGGAGCACTAAGTTGAGCACCCGAGCCGATCACGTCATCGTCACGAGCCCCTGGGACCCCACATCGCCCCGCTCGTGGTCCGGCGTAGTGCTGCCTATGATGGAGGCGCTGCGCGACGAGTTCGAGCGGGTGGATTTCGTGCCGACCGGAACGGAGACTGCTCTCGTCGACCGAGTCCTCGCTCGCCTCTACGGCCTCCGCGATCGCACACATCTTCCCGCGTGGTCTCCGTCATCCGCGCGGCGTCGGAGCCGCCCGCTCGCACGCGCTCTCCGGACCCTCCCGGAGAGCGCGCCGATCATCGGGATCGCCGCGACACCCGAGCTCCTCGAGGTGCCGAGCTCACGCCGGATCGTGCAGGTCACGGACTCTTCCTTCGCGGCGCTGGCGAATACCTATCCGGACCTCGCCCGGGTGCCGGCCCTTGTGCGCAGAAGAGCCCTGCGCATCGAACACGAGGTCGCCGAGCGCACCGAGGCATTCGTGGTCGCTTCCGCCTGGAGCCGTGAGCGACTGATCGATGACCTCGGGGTTCGCCCCTCGCTCGTGCGAGTCGCCCATCTTGGTCCCGGGGTGAAACCGCGTCCCGGAGAAGTCCGTCGCCCGAAGCATCCGGATGCTCCGTTGCGGCTGCTCTTCGTCGCCAGCGATTGGGGACGAAAGGGAGGAGACCTCGCCGTCTCCGCGGTGGACGAGCTGCGCCGGCGCGGCCACGACGTGCTGCTCACCGTGGTCGGGGACGCGGTCCCGTCTCTCCCGGAGCACGTGGTGCGGGCTGGCCGGCTCGACCGTGAGCAGATGAGCAGCGCGTACCTGACGCACGACGTCCTCCTGGAGCCGTCGAGGGCAAGTGCGGGTGGGGTGGTCGTGACCGATGCGCTGCACCACGGACTCCCCGTCCTCGCAACCGCGACGGGTGGGCTGACCGACCTCGTGGTCGACGGCAGGTCGGGCTGGCTCATCGCCGACGATGGGACGCCGGAGCCGTTCATCAGCGCTGTCGAAGAGCGGGTCCTCATTGAGGATCTCGAGTCTTTCTCCGACGATGCCGCCCGGTGGGCCGCGGACAACGCGGAGTGGAGCGGCTGGGCTCGATCCGTCCGTGCGGCGATCGAGGGTATTGATGAATCTCGCGACAAAGGGGAGATGCCGCAGTGAGAATGATGGATGGTCTCCGACAGGCCAAGCATCAGGCGTTTCTGGTCTCGAAGAAGCTGCGTCGCACGGGAGCCGCGGCCGCGTTGCGAGATGCCGACCGCCGCGGTGCTCGGCGCGAGGAGAAGCATCCGTTCACCTATACCGAGGGAATGTTCCCCCACACCTTCCTGTGCCGACCTGATCCCGAGGGCGTCCAGCAGGAGGAGGTGCCTGCTGTGCGCTGGGTGATCTGGCTCGGCGGCCCCCCGCCGCCTCGACGCGCTCGCTCGCTCCAAGCCCTACGGGAGCAGGCAGGCGTCGATGTTCGTGTCGTCGCCGGGCCCGAGGATGTCCTGGTGGAGGGCCAGCCCTTCCATGCCGCATATGGCGACCTGCATGTAGTTCACCGAAGCGACTACCTCCGCGCCTACGCGCTGCACCACCACGGCGGCGCCTATCTCGACGTGAAGCCGCAGACCGCACCAGTGCGCGAGCTCATCGACACCATGAACGACGATCCTGATGCATGGGTGATGGGTTACCGCGAGGTCACCTCCGCATACGTCCCGGACTTGCCGCATTCGCTCGGAGCACACCTCCGTGCGCACTATCGCGCCGTCCTCGGGACCTCAGCCTTTATCTGCCGGCCCCGGTCGCAGTTCACCACGGAGTGGATGAGGGAGCTCCATGCTCGACTCGACTTCCTGCAGGAGCCCCTCCGAGAAGCGGATGCCTCAGGTTGCGACCCGTATGGCGCCCCAGCAGGCTACCCGATTCGCTGGACGGAGATCCTGGGAGACATCACGCAGCCCCTCTCTCTCAAGCACCAGTCCCATCTCCGGTTCTCCGACCGGCTCCGCCCCCAGCTCGAGGACTATCGATGAGCACGGTTCTCTTCACCGTCGTGATCCCTGCCTACAACGCCGCCGACACGATCGGACGGCAGCTCGACGCCTTGATCCACCAGGAGGACGCTCCACCGTTCGAAGTGGTCGTCGCGGATAATCGGTCCACCGACGGCACGGCCGAAGCTGCGAGGCGCTTCTCGGACAGGCTGGACATCCGCGTCGTCCCGGCGTTCGAGCGGCAGGGCGTGAACTGCGCACGCAACGCCGGGATCAGAGCGGCTCGTGGAGAGGTCGTGGTCCTGCTCGACGCAGACGACAGCGCCAGGCCCGGAGTGCTCGCAGCATTCTCAGACGCCTTCACGAAGGAGCCGGCACTCGGCATCGCGGGCGGCATCCTCAGCACACGCGACCCGTCGACCTACGAGATGGAGCGTCCGCAGCGGTATCTCCCCTACGCCCCCGGGTGCATCATGGCGATCCGCCACGAAGTGATCGACGCGATCGGTGGGTTCGACGAATCCTTCGTGGGCGGTCATGATGAAGTGGATTTCTGCTGGAGAGCTCAGCATGCCGGTTTCACGATCTCACTTGCACGGGGGGCGCTCTTGGACCGTACGGACCGCCCGACGCCTCGCAGCGCCTTCCGGCAGTTCCGTCGCTACGGAGTGACGTACATCCAACTGTGGATGAAGCACCGCGATCGCGGAATTCCCGGGAGCACAGTGCGGGGAGAGCTGCAGATGCTCCGCAAGACACTCCGTCGCGTCCCCGACCTCCGGAGCCATGACCTGCCACGCCGTCTCGATGCCGCGCAGATGATCGGATGGAACGTCGGCCGCTGGCAGGGTGATCTCCGCTATCGAGCGCTGGGTCCTCGATGAGCGTTCGAAGCGCACCGGATGCTGTGATGGATGTGGCGCGGCAGGTGAAGCACGCGGGCTTCGTCGCCTCGAAGCGAGGCCGAGCAGCGATGAGGACAGCCTCGACGAATCTGACCTCCGCCCTCTGGCGCGGCCAGGAGGCGCGACGTCCTTACTTGTACACCGCTGGGATGTACCGCCGGTCGTTTCTCAATTGGGATGCGGACCCCTCGGAGGGACGGAGCGAGGTGCCTCGGCGCATCTTCACCCTGTGGACCGGAGACGGCCCACTGCCTGAGGTGCGCCAGCGTGGCCTCGACGCGCTCCTGGACGGCCAGCACGGAATCGAGATCGTCCTCGTCACCCCGAAGAACGTGCACGAGTGGATTGTGCCGGGACACGACTTGCACCCCGCCTACGAGAACCTTTCGCTGGTGCACCGGTCGGACTACCTCCGCGCGTACCTCCTCCACCATCACGGTGGCGGCTACAGCGATGTCAAGGCACCGAACCGACATTGGGGACCTGCCTTCGACCAACTAGCACAAGACGATCTATGGCTCGTCGGATACCCCGAGCGCTCCACGCAATGGGTCGCGCAGCTGCCCCGGCAGCTGGGTCGCGATCTGAAGCGCAACTACCGGACCCTTCCAGGCGGAAGTGCTTTTGTCGCACGAGCCGATTCGACCTTCACACGGGAGTGGATGGCAGAACTGGAGCGTCGACTCGACTACCTCGGGCCGCTTCTCGAGCAGAATCCGGGCGGGGTCCGCAACGAGGTGCTCGAGTATCCGGTGAGCTGGAACGATCTCCTCGCCAGGATCCTCCATCCGCTGGCGCTGAAGCACCACGATCGAGTCGCGGTGAGGGAGGATCTCATTCCGGACATCACGAGCTATCGCTGAACCGAGTTCTCTCCCGAAACCACGGAGTCTCGTCCCCACCTCCTCAACTCATGAGCGAACCGCTCCTCGGAGAATCTCTCGACCCGTTCCTGGATCAGCGTCGGCTCCCAGCCGATACCAGCGAAGTCCTGTACGGCCGCACGGATCTCCACACCAGCCGGCGCGTCAAAGAACGCGCCGTTCACGCCGTCCAGAACCGTATCGAGATACCCACCCGCACGGAGTGCGATGGTCGGGACCCCATGCGCCCCCGCCTCAAGCGGGGTCAGGCCGAAGTCCTCGTGGCTCGCGGCGATGAGAGCCGTGGCGTTGGCATATGCCCATCGCATCTGCGCGTCGGTGAGCCCCTCGACCAGGCGCACGTTCGCAGGTGCCATGTCCAGCAGGCGCTGCTTCTCGGGCCCTCGACCGATCACGAGCAGGCGCCGTTCCGGCATCCCGGCGAACGCCTCGATCACGGCGTCGACGTGCTTGTATGGCTGGAGCCTCGAGACCACGAGGTAATGGCCGCTCTCGAACCCGTCCTCCCCGACCCATCCGGCGAGCTCCGGGATCGGCTCCTGTTCACCCTCGGCCACGGCCGGGCTGAACGGAGGGAACAGTGTGGGGGCGTCGATCCCGTAGACGCGTTGGATCCGCTCACGCACGACGGACGAGTTCGCGAGGTACTTATCCGCCGTCCGTGCGGCGCGCTTGTCCCAGCGGGTGAGGAACGGGGTGAGCGCCTTGAGCGCGATCCGCTTCGGGTCCAGCGGTCCTGCCTCGCCGAGATAGTCGTCGGGCAGGTAGAGCCAGCGGGCGGGCGAATGGCAGTACACGATCTTCTGCCCCGTGGTCGGGAAGGCATGCGCCCAGCCTGACGAGGAGGCGATCACGACGTCCGCATCGATCCTCATCCGCGAGGAGGCCGCGGCGAGGAGGGGCAGGGCGATCCGGGGATCCCGCCGGAACGCGCCGATGCGGTTCAGACCGCTGGTGCGTATCCGCATCTCCCTGAACTCCGGGTAGGTCTGCTCCGGCTCGTAGAACAGCGTGTGGATCTCCGCCTTGGGGAACGCCTTCGCGAGAGAGAGAACCACCCGCTCCGCTCCCCCACGCTGCGTGAGGTAGTCATGGGCGATCGCGATCCTCGGGACCATCAGAACCTCTCCTTCGCCGAGTGCGGGCTCCGGTAGCCGCCGAGCGCCGCGGATTCCACGCTGAGCGCCACGAGTTTGCGTCCCACACCGCGCGGAAGGACTCGCAGCAGGGCGTCCACAGCTCTTCCGAGGCGCGCAGGCTTCAGTGGGATTCGGGAGAGCCCTCGGACCAGAGCGTTCCACAGGCTCCAGCCGGGGATCGCGTTCGGGAGCCCTGCGTGCGGGTGCTTCCGCTCGAACAGTCGGCGTGCCGCGCCCGAGTGAGACGCGCGCCGGGCACGAATAGCAGTGGTGACTGCTGCGACCCGATGCGGCGTCTCGAGATCCGGAGCGAGGCGGACTTCGAAGCCGGCCATGTGGATGCGGTAGCCGTAGTCCACGTCCTCCCATCCGTACAGGCGGTACTCGGGGTCGTACTGCCCGACCGCTTCCCAGATTTGCCGGGTAATCGAACAGTTCCCTGCCCAGTATCGCCACACCACCGCCGGGGCGGAGCTGTAGGCATCGCGCCGGAACCTCTGGTCAGCGTCCTTGCCGTACACCTCGGCGTAAGAAGTGGCCGAGTACTCGTTGAGATAAAGACCGATCACGCCGCCCGGACCGTCCCGGTGCGCAGACACGTGCGCCGCGACGTAGTCGACGGCCGGCACAAGATCATCGTCGCAGCGGATCAGCACGTCGCCGCGGGCAGCCTCGAATCCCGCGTTCAGCGCTGCAACCCGCCCGCGGTTCTCCGGGAAGACGATGCTGCGCACGTCGAGCCGGGACTCGTTCTCGAGGAGCGCGACGGACCCGGCGTCGACACCGTCGACGACGACGATGACCTCGAAGGGCGGCGTGCCGTCATTCTGTGCGGCCAGGCTATCGAGGAGTTGCGGAAGTCGATCCGCCCCCCGGTACGACGGCACGATGATCGATGCCACGGGGTCATACGTCACGTCTGCCTCCTGCTCTCCTGGTGCCTGCAGCCTGTCCGAGGTCGAGCAGGAGCTCTGCCACGCGCCCTGCCCCGGCGGCCGGCGAGAAGCGCTCCTCCCATCGGCGACGGGCACCGCGCTGCACTCCGCCCTCGTCGAGTTCGCCGATCAGCGCCAGGATCATCTCCGCCAGTGCTCCCTCGTCGCCTCGACCTGCAACCCAGGGGTGGGCGGGGCCGACCACCTCTGGGAGCGCCCCTGCATCCGAGATCACGAACGGCACGCCCTGTGCCATCGCCTCTGCGGCGACGAGCCCGAACGGCTCCTCCCAGACGGAGGGGAACACCGCCAGGTCCACCTGGTCGAAGAACTCTTCCCGGCGCACCCAGCCCAGACGGTCCACACTCCCCACGAGGGGCTCGAGCGCGGCATGGATCTCCCGATCATCTGCCGAGTCCCCGAACCTGTTCTCGCCGGCGAGGACCAGGCGCACCTCGCGCTCCGACCGTGCGATCACCTCGGCCATTGCGTGGGCGAGCACGTGCACGCCCTTGTCCTTCGTGAGCCGTCCGAGGAAGCCGACACGGAGCGGTCCTTCAGGACGAGGCACTCGGGCACGGAAAGTGATGTCCTCGGTCCAGTTCTCCAGTACGCGCGTGCCGCGGACCCTGGAAGCCATGAATCGCGAAGGGACCAGGACCGTCGTGGCACCGAGCCGACCAATACGCGCTGCCAGGGCATTGATCCCGGTCGGGAGGATGTGAAGATGGGCGATGCGTGGTCCCATCCCGGTCGTCGCGACGGTCGGTACCAACCCGTTGCACCACAGCGGCACGGCACGGTTCCGCAGCCGCCACGAGGCGAGCGCACACATGTACCCGGGGCGGCTCGATGCCTTCAGCGGCACCACGTCAAAGCCACTGGTCCGTGCCTCGTCAAGGAGTTCCCCCGGTGTGGTGGGCGCCAGCACTGTCACGTCGATCCCCATCCCGCGAAGGGCGGTCGCGATGTTGAGCAGCATCACCTCGCCGCCGCCCATGTCGCCGTTGTTGGTGGCGATCGCCAGGGAGACGCGCCCCCTGCCTCGTACGGACCGGCTCATTTGGGCTCGGACCGAGTGTCTAGTAGCCGGCGCGGGGGCAGAGCACCATCGCGATAGACGACGGCCCCCACCGCTCTGCCCACCGCAGAAACTGCCTGAGAGGCAAGCCGTGTGTCGAGTCGACGCTGCATGATTAGGGTCCGGAGGAGACGGCTTCCCGTCCGCCCGACATCTCTCGCCGTCGAGCGCAGGGTGTAGTCGGCCGGGTCGTACCGAGGGAAGCGCTTGGCCATGAGCACACGTCCTTTGCCGAGCTGAAAACGCTTACGCACCGAGGCCCGAGCGCCGCTCAGCGAGAAGTGCACGACCGCATCGGGCAGGTAGACGATCTGATGCCCCGCCTCTTGCATTCGCCAGGAGAAGTCCACGTCGTCAAACCCGTAGCGGGGCAGCGATTCGTCGAACCCTCCCACTTCGAAATAGGTCTTACGCTCAAGAGCGAAGTTGGCGCCACCGATGTGCGGGAGATAGCTTGTCGTGACGGGCCCACTGAAGAGATCACCCCGGCAGGTGCCGTCGGGTTCGAAGGCGATCAGGCGCCCCCCTGCAAGGCTCGTCCCCTTCACGCCGTGTGCGATCGCGGCAACCCAACCCGGCTGGACCTCGTCGTCAGCATCGCAGTAGGCAAGCACCCGGCCATCGGCCGCGCGTGCGCCTGCATTCCGTGCCGCGGGGATTCCCGGGGCGCTCGAGGCATCGACGACCCGCACACCGACGGCGACATGGGGTGAGGAGCGGATCCACTCCTGCACGGTGGCGACGGTGCCATCAGTCGAGCCGTTGTCGACCACGATCACCTCGAACGGTGGAGCATCGATCTGCGCATCGAGCGCGGCCAGCTGCCGGCCGATACGCCGCTCCTCGTTCAATGCGCAGATCACCACCGACACCTCGATCACGATCCACCCCCCTCTCGTAGAGTCGTCTCCGGTTTGCTCGATGCCTCGAGGTGGTCGCCTGATCGCTTCGCAGATAGCAGGAAGAGTCCCGCGCCTAAGGCGATTCCCCAGACGTTGGTGTAGAAAACCTCGCCGAGTCGGGTGGCGCAGATCAGCACTGCGATCCCAGCCCCTTGTGCAAGGTACTGCCTCTCCGGCACCCGCCCCTTGAATGGACGGACCATGACCAGTACCGAGATGACCACGAGAAAAACCACCCACGGCCAGCCGCCTTCTACCAAGGCACTCCAATAGGAGTTATGGAAGAACCACGTCCGGTCGTCGAGGACCACATACGCCTCGCCGAGCCCCTGCCCGAAGAATCCTGTCTGCTCAACCCTCTCGAGTGAGGCGGCGTCGATCCGCTGTCGGAGCAGATCGCTCCCCTCGCGGTCGGAGAACACCCCGATCTGCGAGTAGTCCTCCGCGAGCAGGTTGACGGTGAAGGCGATCACCGCTCCGAGCACCCACTTCCCGACCACAGGAAGGCGGGGCGCGAGGACGATCCACGCCGCGCCTGCCGAGAAGGCGGCGATCGATGTTCGTGATCCAGTGAGCCAGGTTGCAGCCAGGCTGACGAACACAATCGTGGCCACCGCGCCTCTGCTCCGCACCGTGATGAGCGCGAGCAGGCCGACGACCGCATAGGCAAGACCCGCTGCGTTCTTGTCCCCGATGAGACCTGTGAGATGACCGCCGTACGTGTCAGGGACAAGTCCTGCATAGAAGAGTGGGACGTTGACGACGAGGACGACGAAGCATCCGAGGAGTGCCGACCTCAGCTCGAGCCTGCCGCTGGCCAGGAACAGCATCATGACCGTCACGGCGCTCATCCTCAGCAGGCGTTCCTGCCACTCAGCTGCGAACGCAGAGGGGTCGGCGAACAGCGAGACCATCCCGACGTAGAACAGGGCGAGCACAAGAGCGGGCACGATCAACTGGAACTTCCCGAAGTCGCGCGTGGGTCGTTGAAACACTCCGTAGGCGCAGATCAGCCCCAGAATCACATGCGCCACCGGAATCGGACCCAGCATGCTGATGGGGAGTCCACCGCCCGCAATGAGAAGTCCGAACAGGACGAGCTCAGGGATCCTGATCGAGCCGATACTGCTTACTGCACGCCCGGCACCTTCCTTGACAAGAGCGGAGATGGGGACCGCGGTAAAGCGTGATTCGCTCATGCGGCAGCCTCCCGGTACACCTTCACGATCGCCGCGGTCATCTCCGCGACCGTGAGCCCGCGATCCGCTGGCCCGGGCCGCACCGCGAGGTCGACCCCCTGCTCGATGATCCGCACGGCCACGGACTCCGGCGAGCGCGCCTCCTCCGGCGTCACCAGGCACCGCCGGGGCACGATCTCGCCGTTTCCGCCCACGTCGGTGGCGACCACGCCGACGCCGTGGGCCACGGCGTCCAGCAGCGTGTAGGAGAGGTTCTCCCAGGCGGAGAGCTGGACGACCACGTCGTGCGAACGCAGCGCCTCGCTCCCGTCCACATGGCCGGGGAAGTCGATCCGGTCCTCGAGGTGGAGGGAGTAGGCCTGGGTGCGCAGAGCGCCCTCCTCCGATCCGCGGCCGGCGATCGTGAGGCGCGCCTCGGGATGTTCGCGAGCGACGACGGCGAAGGCGCGCATCAGCTGGTCGATGTTCTTCTCCGGGGCGAGGCGCGCGAGGGACAGCACGCGCAGGCCCGCGCGGGGCTGCGGGGTGGGCTGCGGGGCGTCGACGCCGTTGCGGATCACAGTGAGCTTCTGACTGCTCCCCCACTGCGCCGCGACCTGCGCGGCGGTGGAGTCGCTGACCGCGATCACGCGATCGGTGCGCAGCAGGCGGACGCGATGCGCACCGGCCTTCACCCGGGCCTGCAGGTTGCCGGACTGGTAGTAGCCGCGCACCCCGGAGATGCCATGCTCGGTGGAAACCAGACTGATCCGCTCGCCGCGGCCGGAGCGCAGCCCGGTCACGGCCGCGATCCCGGCGAGGTCCGCGAAGGCGAGATGGGTGTGCAGCAGGTCGGGGCGCAGGCGCTGCAGGGTGCGGCGGATCGTGCGCACCGCGACGGCGGTGCCGTCGGCGGGGGAGACCGGCCCGGTCACCACGGGCGTGCCCTGGGCGTGCAGTGCCTCGGCGAGCGGCCCCACGGGGCACAGCACCACGAGCCGCCAGCCGGGGATCCCGGCACGGGCGGCGTCGAGCACATGGCGGGCCACGCCGCCGAGGTCGGCGACGGGCACGCACCACAGCGCGAGCGCCTCCTCGACGAGCCCTCCGCTCAGAACCATTCCTGCAGCCGATCCAGGGCCACGAAGAAGCCCTCTCCGTTGTTGACGTGGCCCTGCCAGATCTCCGGGATGAACGGGGCGTTCGGTGCCAGGCGGTCCAGGCGCTCGGCGAGGTCACGGAAGTCCACCTCGCCTTCGCCCACCTGCACGCCCTCGCCGTCCACACCCACGGCGTCCACGATGTGCAGGTGCTCGATGTGCGGGCCCATCGCCTCCACGTACTCGCTGAAGGGACGCTTGGCGAAGTTCGCGGCGAGCTTGGTGTGGGACACGTCCAGGGTGAGGCGGCGCCCGTAGGTCTCGCAGAACCAGGCGGTGTCCTCCGGGTCCATGAACAGGTTGTGGAACTGCTGGCCGCCCATCAGCCACGGGAACGGCGGGAGGGTCTGGGCGGTGAGCCGCACACCGGCCTCGTCCACCTGCTCCAGGGCCTTCTGCACCCGCTCGTACATGGGCCGGCGCTCCTCGGGGCGCACGTGCCGGTCCGGCAGGAAGCCGCCCATGGTGACCACCACGATCGGGTCCTGCTCGCAGGTGAAGTGCTCCCGCAACTGCCGGGTGATGTCCACGACGTTCTGCACCTCGCGGATGGACCGCTCCCAGATCGCGTCGTCGGGGCTGGCCAGGTCGATCAGGAAGTCGCCGGCGTACAGGTCAGGAGCATGGGTGGTGAAGAACTGCGGCAGGCGCTCACCCTTGTCGAAGAACGAGTGCGGGTCCAGCTCCACGTCCTTGTAGGAGAAGTGGTACTCCAGGAAGTCCGGGTCCGACACCTCCAGCAGCGGTCGCACGTCGTGGTACCGCACCGGCAGGCCCCAGGGGCGACGGAACGTGTAGTCGTGGTGCGTCTGTGCCTCACCGGCCAGGTCGCCGGGGTAGAAGAAGTCACCGGCGGCCACGGCGCGGTGCAGCACCCGGCCCACCAGGTCGTCCAGGCGGTTGGGCTGCAGGCCACGACCGGGGCTCTTGACCTCCACGTCCTCCGCGCGCACGGTGTCGCCGGGCAGCAGGTCCTTCGCCGCCACCAGGGACTTCGCCAGGTTCACGCGGTTCATCAGCTCACCGGTGGAGACCTCGCGGGGCCGGTCGCTGCCCAGCGCCTCCTCCACCTCACGGATCTCCCGCACCATCTGCGCGAGCTCCCCGGGCAGCAGGGACACCTTGTGGTCGTTGCCCTCCAGGGACTTGTCCACCGTCACGTGCTTCTCGATCACATGGGCGCCGCGGGCAGCGGCGGCCACGGCCACATGCCAGCCGCGCTCGTGGCCGCTGTACCCCACGGGTGATTCGCCGATGCGGGCCAGGCGGTCCATGTACCGCAGGTTCACGTCCTTGTAGGGGGCGGGGTAGGTGGACTGGCACTGCAGCAGCACGTACGGGGTGCCGTGCGAGCGGATCACCTGGACCGCACCCCGGATCTCCTGTTCGGTGCTCATGCCGGTGGAGACGATCATCGGGTCGCCGAAGGCCGCCACGTGGTGCAGCAGTTCATCGTTGGTGAGATCGGCGGAGGCGATCTTGTACCCGGGCAGGCCGTACTCGTGCAGCACGTCGGCGCTTGTGAGGTCCCAGGGGGTGCAGATGGCGTCCACGCCCCGCTCGGCGCAGTGGTCCAGCGCCCGCAGCATGTCGTCTGCGCTCAGGGAGAACTGGGCCAGCAGGTTCATCGTGTACTGGGGGCCCAAATCCTCCTCGGCGCTCTCGCTGGAGCCGGAGCGGTACAGGGAGGCCATGTCGCGCAGCTGGAACTTCACGCAGTCCACGCCGGCGTCCACGCAGTGGTCCACCAGGGCCTTGGCGAGCTGCAGGTCTCCCTGATGGTTGTTGCCGATCTCGCCGATGATGTACGAGGGCTGGCCCTCACCGATCTGCCGGTCCCCGATGCGCACCGTGGCCATACCGGGGCTGGCGACCGCGACCAGTCGGCCACGCTCGTCCAGCACCGGGATGCGGTCCACCCCGGGGCGGATCAGGGTGCTCACCTCCGCCAGCGGAGTGCCCTCGGAGACCGAGAGGAAGGAGCGGTTGGCGATCGAGCCGGCAGCCCGGCTCAAGTCCGGTGCGGTCTCGGAGATCAGCCAGCGGCGCACGTCCCCGTCGGACAGGGATCCGGTGACGGTGCCTTGCTCGTCCACCAGGAAGACGATGCGGGACTGGTTGGCGCTGATCTTCTGCAGCGCGGCCAGTACCGAGTCCTGATCGGAGGCGACGAAGCCTGCGGGGTGACGGTCAAGGATCATGCGGTGGTGCTCCATCCGGTGCGTGCGAGCATGCGCTCGGCTGCCGCGACGTCCGCCTCGGTGTCGATATCGACCCCTTCGAGCTCGTCGAGCACGAACAGGGAGATGCGGCCGCCAATACGGTTTCGGGTCTCTCGGTACACGTGGGGGGCCGTGACGTACAGGCTCCCGTTCTCGAAGTAGTGGTGCTGGCCGACGGTGAGGTCCTGCCGGCGTGGGCGCGCCGTCCAGTCGTAGTCAGCCCGGGGCTGCTCACCGTCCGTCTGCGGCAGGTGCCAAAAGAACGGCGACTGCGGCAGCACGCCGATCAGGGAATCGCAGCCGCTGTCGCGGAACTGCGCGACGGCCCGGTCCAGGGTGCCGGGCAGGCGCACGGGTGAGGTGGCCTGCAGCAGCATCACGGCCTCCAAGTCGATCCCCTGCGCTTCGGCGACGTCCATGGCGTGCAGCAGCACCGGCTCGGTAGCGGTGGTGTCCTGTGCCAGTTCAACGGGTCGCTCGATCACGCGGGCGCCGTGTTCACGGGCCACGCGGCCGATCTCCTCGTCCTCCGTGGAGACAGCGACGATCAGGTCCGACTCCTCGGTGGTGGCCAGGGCCTGGGCGATCGTCCAGGCAATCAGTGGCTTGCCACCCACGGGCAACAGGTTCTTGCGGGGGATCCCCTTGGAACCGCCGCGCGCCGGGATCACGCACAGCACACTCACTCAGCACCTCCGGGGCCGGCCGACGGGCCCGGCTCCTCACCCGGGAGTGGATCGACCAGACCCGCAATAGCGACGGCCGGCTCCCCGGTGCCGATGGGCAGGGCCGGGGTGGGGTCTCCGCCGTAGGGCTTCATGCCGTAGCGCTCCCAGAACTCGTGCACCCAGCGTGGGGCGCGCGGCGCGTAGGCCCAGGCTGGCCCGCCGCGGGCTGCGGCCTCGAGGATGCCGGTGGAGAACACCGCGACTACCGGCTCCGCCACCTGCCGCAGCGGCACATCGGTGGGAGCGAACTCGATGCCTCGCCTCTGCCACACCTGATGCTGCAGGCGCGAGAGCACGTCCGTCTCGGAGGGGTGGGGACGGTACATCGCATCGTGCTGGAGGCAGAACTTCTGTGCTGCCCCGCCGGTCACCCAGCGCGGCAGCTCTGCACCGTGCAGCTGGCCCAGGAACACGGGAGTGGCGTCGGCCGGGACCGCGGTGGTCTCGTGCCCGGCTCGCCACAGCAGCTGGGAGCCCACCACGGTGGTCTGCACGTCGTCGCGCCCAGACCTCCAGAAGTCGGCGTCGGCCTGGGTCCAGGCCAGCAGGTGCGCGTTCTCCGGTAGCGGCGGGGCGTACGGGGTGAGCGCGCCGTGCTGGACCACGTAGTGCGGCACGCCGAGCTTCTGGGCAATACCGTCGGCCAGGGCGCCGGCGCGCAGGTGCGCACCCAGGCTCATCACGGCGTACGGGTCCACGGAGGTGAGCACGGCGCCCACATCGGCGGGGAGATCACGCCGGGACCAGTCCTCCGCACCGGGCAGTTCCACCTCCACACCCTTGGGGGCCAGCACCGCCACGTCACCGCGGGTATAGGGGATCACGTCGGCCACGGAGGCGATCGAGGTGGGGGACGCGGAGTCCAGGGCGATCAGCAGGGGCTTGGTGCGGCCGTCCTCCACCAGCAGGTCCCCGTCGGCCGAGACCCGGCGGTACAGGGTGACGCGGGGGATCTCCGGCTCGGCGCCGCGCAGACTGTCCACCGCGCCGGCCACGCGGTGCTTGGCTCGGCGCATGCGCTGACGGGATGCCTGCCAGGCCGCCCAGTCCTCCATCGATCGTGGGTACTTTAGCGCCATAGTGCGTCCACCTCCGTGATCCGATGGTCGAACGTGTGCTCCGCCAAACTGCGGGCCCTGCCCTTCTCCCGCAGCCCTTCGGACCACACGCGGTCCTTCCGGGAACGTTCACACAGCTCAGCGAGGTGATCGACGTCGGTCCACACCTCCACCTCAGACCCCACATCGTAGAACCGGGCCACCGACGCGCGGTCCTCGAGGGACACCCCGGCCATGCCAGGCACCTCGAACGTGCGCATCGGGTGGTCAGTCTGCGGGCCGTGGATGTTCACCGAGGCCGACGACTCCCCCACCACCAGGTATGCCTCGGTGAGCGGGATGTCGCGAGAAGCGGGGATCAAGGGGCGCTTCCAGCCCCAGGTGCGCAGCCGGTCCACGGGGTGGTGCGAGAAGTCCCGGCCCCAGGCATGCACCGGCAGGCCGCGATCGGTGAGATCCTGCAGGATCCGCACCCTGTCGGCGTGGGCAGCGCCCACGAAAGCGATCCGGTCGACTCGGCGACCGGTGGGCTGTGCACGGTGCGGGTCGAAGGCATCCGGCACCCAGGTGGCATCGACCCCGTGCTGCTCCCGCAGCATCGCAGCCTCGGACTCGGAGTAGGAGACCACCGGCCCGAGCTGTGCCAGGAACTCAGGGCTGTACGGGTGGCGGTGCAGGTCGTCGTACAGCCACAGGATCCGCGGGACGCGGTGGGCATCAAGGTGGGACCAGAAGCGGTCATCCAGCATGTCCCCCTTGATCACCACCACACCGTCCGGGCGGGCGGCGGTGAGGTCGCTCAGCACAGAGTCCGTGACCCGGCGGCGTTCGCGGCCGGCATGGTCACCGGGCAGGCGCAGCTTGCTGGGCAACTCCACGGTGGCCTTCAGGCGCGCCTTGTCCTTCACGGTCACATAATCGTCATAGCGCACGGTCACCACCTCATGCCCCGCCCGCTCGAAGGCCTGCGCGATGCTGGTGGCGTAGTCGTGGAAGGTAGGAGTGACCAGCACAATCTTCCGGGGAACGGTGGCGCTGGTCCTACCGGTGGCGTTCATCGTCGGTTCCTCTCGGCGACGGTTCCTCGAGCCGCATCGGAGATGACGCCCCACTGCTCGCGGAACGCAGCCAAGGGAGCGACGTCCCGCCCAGCCACTCTGCGCCCGGTGTTCCAGGCGAGATTGGCGAGGGTGGCGGCACGCAGACCCGTACGAAGGGTGCGGGGGCGCCCGTGCAACCGCGCGTAGCGATCGCGGCCAGCCACGAGCCACTGCCGTCGGCGGGCCTCACCGCCGGAGGATCCGCCGCCCACGTGGGTGACGGTGAGGTCGGCGTCGTAGAGCGAAGGCACCCCGACCGCGCGAAGGCGGCGCTGGAGGTCGACCTCCTCGGCATACATGAAGTACAGCTCGTCCAGGCCCCCCACCTCACGCACCTGGGTCAGTGGCAGCAGCATCACGGCTCCGCTCACCCAGTCCACAGGTATGATGCCCGTGCCGCGCTCCGCTGCCATGTCGTGACCCACCGCACGGTGCAGCACGTCGCGGTGACGCTGGGAGGCCAGCGGTACCAGCCACTCGATGATCTGGTGGGAGGCGGTAGGGAAATACCGTGCGGAGTGACCGGAGATCCCGTCGGGCCCCTCGGCACGGCAGCCAACGACGGCCGGCTGCCACGGCTGGGCATGGGCAACCAGGTCACGAACGAAGCCGTCGGGGACCCGCAGATCGGAGTTCAACACCAGGGCCAGGTCCAGGCCCTCCCGGGCGAGCCGGTCAAGACCGGTGTTGACAGCGGCCCCGAAGCCCCCGTTGGTGGCGCGGCGCACCAGCTCCACGCCCGGGGGAAGGGCATTGGGGTCCACCGGCTCGGCGGTGGCATCATCCACGACCACCACCAGGGCGGGCCTTCCATCTGACGGCGTGCTCCCGCCTACCAGCGAGTTAAGTAGAGGCAGGACAGGCTCGATCGGCCCGTGCACGGGGATCACCGCACCGAGCCGGGAGGTCACTTCCGGCCGTCCTGCCCGGTGCTGCCGTCACCGGCTGCAGGCCAGCGGCGCGCGGTGCTGGCCCCGTGGCCGGGCAGCTGGGTGGTCTCCTCCGGGGGGACGGAGCGCCGGCCCCCGCGATGGCGCGACCTGGCCGGGGCGGCCGGGGTCTCCCCCGCCTCGACGACGAGGGCCTCGGGAACCGGCGCAGTCACTACATCATCGGGGACCTCCAGCTCGGCCTGCGGCCCGGTCTCCCATCCGTTGGCGGAGCCGTAGGCGTACCGCTTGGAGCCGTCGCCGTAAGGGGAGTAGCCGTACTCGGCGTCTCCGTAGGCGATGCGCTTCAGGCGGCTGGTGGAGGCACGGTTCAGCACCACACCGAAGACGGTGCCGGCGACCTTCTCGATCGCCTCGACGGCCCGGCTCAGGCCTTCGACGCGGGTGCGGCCGGCCACCGCCACCAGCACCGCACCGTCGGCGTGGCGGGTGAGCAGCTGGGCATCCGTCACCGCAAGCACCGGCGGGGCGTCGATCACCACGAAGTAGTGGCGGCCGAGCTCACGGATCATGGCCTGCATGCGTCGCGATCCCAACAGCTCCGAGGGGTTCGGCGGGATCTGCCCGGCCGGCAGCACCGACAGCAGGCTCCCGGGCACCTCATGGATCACGTCATCGAGGGAGACGGCCCCGGCCAGCAGCTGGGACAGGCCCACGCCACCGTCGATCCCGAACTCCTTGGCCACCTGGGGGCGACGCAGGTCTGCGTCGATCAGCAGGGTGGGCTGGCCGGTCCCGGCGATCACCCGGGCGAGGTTCGCCGAGACCACCGACTTGCCCTCGGCGGGCGCGCTGGAGGTGATGACGATGGAGCGGGGAGGGTTGTCGACGTCCACGAACCGCAGGTTGGTGCGCAGCTTTCGCAGTGCCTCACGGGACTGGAAGGTCTTGGGTTCCGGCAGCGTACCGGACTTGGACCGGGTGAAGTCCTTCATGTCGGGCAGAACGCCGAGGACGGGAACGTGCAACTGATCGGTGAGCTGGTCCACCGTGCGCAGTCGCGAGTCGTTACGGCTGCGCAGTACAGCCAGTGCCATCGCGGCGAGCAGGCCGGCTGCGGCCCCCACCATCAGGTACTTCTCACGGTCGGGGGACGACGGGGCACCGGGGGTGATGGCCGATTGGTACGGCACCAGCCGGTCACCGTTGCCGGGCTCGAGCATCTCGGCTTCCGCGGCCACCGCCTCGATGGACGCATTGGCGATGGCGCTGGCGTCCTCCGGGCTGGCGGCCGAGGCGGTCACGGTGATGATCGGCGCGTTCGGGTCCAGCGAGGTGGCCAGAGACCCGGCCACCGCATCGGGGCTCGCGTCCATGCCGAGTTCGTCGACAATGGTCTGGCCCACTGCGCGGGTCTGGAACAGCGGCAGGTAGAACTGGGCCTTGGAGTACTGCCCCTGAGTGGAGTTCATCGGATCGTTGCCAGCGCCGGAGGCACCCCGAACGAAGCCGAGTGCGCTGGCCTGGTAGACCGGCGCCTTCGTGTAGGAGAAGCCGTAACCGGCCGCCGCACCCAGCACAGTCAGCAGGATCAGCAGCACCGCATTGCGCAGCAGTAGACGCAGGAAGTCCTCGATCGTCACGCCATGGCCCTTTCCTCGCATCTCTGACGTACCTTCGCACCGTCTGCATGGCGGGGCGCGCAACGGCCCGCCATCATTGAACAAGCAGACGGTTCGCCCTCTTTATCCTAGGGCGTGCAGGTGCGCCGGAGTGCAAGGTCCACCACAGAGGGCGCTTACTCACCCCCGCCGGCTGTGCTGATCAGCGCGGGATGTTGCGGATATTGCTGGCTGCCATGTCCACCATCCTGCCCACGCCACCGCCGAGGACGACCTTGGTGGAGGCGATGGCGAACCCGCGGACCTGCTGCGCGGTGATCTTCGGCGGCATCGAGAGTGCGTCGGGATCGGTGACCACGTCGATCAGCATCGGCCCGGGGGTGGCCAGCGCCGCCGCGAGCTCCTTCTTCAGCTTCCTCGGGTCGGTGATCCGCACCGAGGGGATCCCTGCGCCCTGGGCGATAGCGGCGAAGTCGACGTGCTCGTGGTCGGTCTCGAAGTCAGGGATGCCCCCCACCATCATCTCCAGCTTCACCATGCCCAGACTGGAGTTGTTGAAAACGAGGATCTTGGTGTTCAGCTGGTGCAGCTTCACGGTGAGCAGCTCACCCATCAGCATGCTCAGGCCGCCGTCGCCGCTCATGGAGATCACCTGGCGGTCCGGGAACGCGGCGGAGGCGCCGATGGCCTGCGGCAGGGCGTTGGCCATGGTGCCGTGGTGCCAGGAGCCGAACAGCCGGCGCTTGCCGTTGGGGGTGATGTAGCGGGCGCCCCATACGTTGCACATCCCGGTGTCCACGGTGAAGATCGCATCATCATCGGCGACCTCGTCCAGCACGGAGGCCACGTACTCGGGGTGGATCGGGGTCATCTTCTCGACGTTCCTGGTGTACGCCGCGACCGCCCCGGTGAGGGCCTTGTGGTGCTGCTTGAGCATCTTGGAGAGGAACCGCTTGCTCTTCTTCACCTTGATCAGCGGCATCAAGGCCTGGATGGTCAGGGCCACGTCGCCGTGCAGGGCGAGGTCCAGGGGCGCGCGGCGGCCCAGGCGGGTGGCGTCGGCGTCGATCTGGACCAGCTTGGCGTCGTCGGGCTCGGGCAGGAACTCGCTGTAGGGGAAGTCGGTGCCCAGCAGGATCACCAGATCGGCCTCGTGCATGGCCTCGTAGCAGGCGCCATAGCCCAGCAGGCCGCTCATCCCCACGTCGTAGGGGTTGTCGTACTGGATGATCTCCTTGCCGCCGAAGGCGTGACCGATCGGCGCCTTCAGCGCCCCGGCCAGCGCGAGCACCTCCTCGCGGGCGTCCTTCACCCCGGCGCCGACGAACAGGGTGACCTTGTCGGCCTGGTCGATCAGCTCGGCCAGACGGCCGACCGGCCCGGGTGCGGGCTGCACGGCGCCGAACTCGGTGGCCAGGTCGCGGGTGAGGGGGCCGGAGACCTCCTCGTCGGCGATGTCGCCGGGCAGCACCAGCACCGAGACGCCCTGCTTGGCGAGGGCGGTCTGGGCGGCGATGTGCAGCAGGGTGGCGCCGTGCTGGCCGGAGTTGATCATCTCGCAGTAGTGAGAGCACTCGCGGAACAGGGTCTCCGGATGGGTCTCCTGGAAGAAGCCGGTGCCGATCTTGGCGCTGGGGATGTGGGAGGCGATCGCGAGGACGGGAGCGTTGTCGCGGTGGGCGTCGAACAGACCCTGGACCAGGTGGGTGTTGCCCGGCCCACAGGAGCCGGCGCACACGGCGAGCTTCCCGGTCACGCGGGCCTCGGCGCCGGCGGCGAAGGCTCCGGCCTCCTCGTTGCGCACGTGCACCCAGTCGATGCCCTTGGTCTTGCGCACCGCGTCCACCACAGGGTTCAGCGAGTCGCCCACCACTCCGTAGATGCGCTCCACCCCCATGTCCCGCAGCTGGGTGACGAGAAGTTCGGCGAAGGTGGTGGTGCGTGCCATGGAGAGCCTCCTGGAAGTCGACGGGGGGATGCATCGAGCATAACGCCGTGACCTGGTCACGCCCCGACCGGGTGGTCCCCGAGGGGGAAACGGGCTGCACCGGGCTGGAGCGCCCCGCCGACGGCAAGTCAATAGCAATTGCTATACTTCGTTCATGTCGTCCTTGGCTGAGATCGCCCGTGAGAGTGACGAGGCGGTGCGCGCCGCACGCCAGCGTCTGGTCGCAGCCGTCCGCGAGGCATCGCGCAACGGCATGACCCAGTCGCAGATCTCGAAAGAGACCGGCCGGAGCCAACCGGAGATCTCACGACTTCTGCGATTCCATGGAACGAGCCCACTCGCGCGCCGGCTTCGCAACTCCCGCCCTGAGATCCAGAGGATCCTTTCAGAGGTCGGTGGCACCGACATCCGCGTGTTCGGCTCGGTGGCCACCGGGAGGGAGGACCAGGATTCCGACGTCGATCTGCTATTCACGATGGCAACCCCGCTCAGTCTGATGCAGCTCAGTCGGCTCGAGGGGGAGATCAGTGCACTGATCGGGGCATCCACCGATCTGACCCCCGACTCAGCCCTACCCCCTCACCTGAAGGAGCGCGTTCTCGAAGAGGCGGTACCACTGTGAAGCGCGAGCGCCGCAGAACGACCGCGGAAATACTCGGGGATGCGCTGTACCACCTGCGGCTCGTCAGCAGATACGCCACCCGCGATCTCGATGACCAGGTGACCATCGATGCCATCTGCATGCGGTTGTCGGCCGCCATCGAAACACTGGAGCGGCTCGAGCCGGACTCGCGTCGTGCGCTGTTCGGATCCGATTGGTCGGCGATGTGGGGAATGAGGAACCGCATCGCCCACGGTTACATGCTGGTCAACGGGGATGTAATTCGTGCCACCGTGCGAGAAGACGTCCCTGTGCTCATCGGGAGCATCGAGGCTCATCTTCGCTCGGCCTGACGTGATGCTCCCGTAGCCTCTCGGCTCCTGGCTCAGGCCCCCGGATGCTCCCCGGCGCTGCCCCCATCTCCATGCCGGGGGGCGGCATCTCCGCCCTCGCGGCGCAGCCGCACTGTCTTCACACGTCGGTCGTCCATCGCCGTGACGCGGATGCGAGCCTCATCGGCCCCGGCTCCGATCTCGACCTCGTCGCCCACGGCGGCGATGCGGCCCAGCTGCGCCATGACGTAGCCGCCCACGGTCTCGTAGCCGCCGGTGTCGGGCAGGGCTATGCCCGTCTGCGACTCGAACTCCTGCAGGATCAGGCCGCCGTCGATGTCCCCTCCGGGCACAGCCAGGCGGTCCGGGTTGCTGGGGGACCAGGCGTCGGCGTCGAACTCGTCGTAGATCTCCCCCACCAGCTCCTCGAGCAGGTCCTCGAGGGTGACGATCCCGTCGGTCCCGCCGTACTCGTCGACAACCACGGCGATCTGCTGGGCCTGGGCCCGCATCCGGTTGAGGGCTCGCAGCACCTCGACGGTGCCGGGGATGTGCTCGATGGGCCGGGCCAGGTCCCGCAGGCGCACGGCGCTCGGGTCGTCCACCAGCATCATGTCGCGCACGTGGGCGAAGCCCAGCACGTCGTCCACGTCCTCCCCGGTGACCGGGTAGCGGGAGTAGCTGGTGGAGCGGATCTCCTCGCGCACCTCGGCCACGGTGTCGCCGCCGTTCAGGAAGTGCACCTGCGGGCGGGGCCGCATCACCTCCACCACGGTGCGCTCGGAGGCGTCGAACACATCGGCCAGCACCCGCGACTCGGCCTGGTCCAGGGCGTCGGAGGTGCGCACCATGGAGCGGATCTCCTCGGCGGAGACGGCCTCGCGGTCGGCATCCGGGTCACCGCCCAGGATCCGCACCACCAGGTTGGTGGAGGCCGAGAGCAGCCAGATCACCGGGCGCATCAGCCTGCCGAACACGCTCAGCGGCGGGCCCACGATCCGGGTCATCGCCAGGGCGTTCTGCATGGCCAGCCGCTTGGGCACCAGTTCCCCGAACACCAGCGACAGGAACGCGATCACCAGCGTCATGCCGATCAGGGCGACCGTGCTCGCGGTGGATTCGCTCAGGCCCGCGCCCACCAGGGGCGGCACCAGGGAGGGGGCGATGGTGGAGGCGCCGTAGGCGGAGGAGAAGAATCCGGCCACCGTCACGCCGATCTGCACGGCGGAGAGGAACAGGTTGGGGTTGCGCACCAGGCGGGCGGTGCCCTCCCCGCGCGGACCGCTCTCCTCCAGCTGCTTGATCTGCGATTCGCGCAGGTTCACGATCGCCATCTCGGTGCCGGCGAACACGCCGCCGATCACCACGAACAGCAGCACGAGGGCGAAGTTGGCGAGAGCGGACCAGTCCATGCCTCAACCGTAGTCCCGCCGGATCCGTGCTCCCTCCAGGATCACCCCTTGATCGCCCCGAAGATGACGCCCTTGGTGAAGTGCTTCTGCACGAACGGGTAGACCATCAGGATCGGCACCAGCGCGAAGACCACGATCGCCATCTTCACCGCGAGGCTGGAGGGACGCTGCGCACTGCCCACGCCGGCCGGGGTGAGCTCGGAGCCGGGCAGCTCCACGCCCTCCAGCACGTAGGAGCGCAGCACCATCTGCAGGGGCCACTTGCCGCTGTCCTGCAGGTACAGCATGGCGTTGAAGAACGCGTTCCAGTAGCCCACGCCGTAGAACAGCGCCACCACGGCGATCACGGCGGTGGACATGGGGAGCACGATGGTGGCGAGGATGCGGAACTCGCCCGCACCGTCGATGCGCGCGGCCTCCAGGATCCCGGGGTCGATGCCCATGAAGAAGGCACGCAGGATCAGGATGTTGAAGGCCGAGACCGCGCCGGGCAGGATCAGCGCCAGGTAGGAGTCGATGAGCCCCAGGCCCGAGACCACCAGGTAGGTGGGGATCATGCCGGCCGAGAAGAACATCGTGATGATGAACAGGAACAGGATCGGCCGGTGAAGCAGGGAGTCGGTGCGGCTGAGCCCGTAGGCCGCCATCACCGAGACCACGGTGGACAGCAGGGTGCCGACGGCGGTCACGCCGATGCTCACCAGGATCGACTTGGTGACCACCCCGCCGGAGAGGATGGAGCTGTAGGCCGCGAGGGTGAGCTCCCCGGGGATCAGCACCATGCCGCCGGCCTGGTTGATGGTGGCATCGCTGGACAGGGACGTGAGCACCACGGTGTACAGCGGCAGCAGCACGGCCAGCACGATCAGCCCCAGGACCAGTACCTTCCCGACCTTCTCCAGGATCGTGGGCTCCTCGTCCCAGGCGGGGCGCAGCGCCTTGCCGGGACCCTTCTTCAGGGGGCCGCCACGCCGTCCCAGCCAGCCACCCGTGGTGGGCGCGGTGGTACGGCCGTCGGCCTCCTGTGCGAGAGGCGGGGACTGGTCGGCGAAGCCGGAACCGGGCGAGGTGGCGGTCATTTCGTCTCCCTCCGGTAGACGCCCGCCTCGCCGAAGGCGTGGGCGAGCTTGTTGGCACCCAGCACCAGCAGCAGCGAGACGACGCCCTTGATCAGGCCGGCGGCAGCCGCGTAGGACCAGTCACCGCCGATGACGCCCTGGTAGTACACGTAGGTGTCCAGCACCTCGGCCGCTCCGGGGCCGACGGCGCCGCGCTGGAGGATCAGCTGCTCGAAGCCGACGGTGAGGGCATCGCCCAGGCGCAGGATCAGCAGCAGGATGATGGTGGGCCGGATGGCGGGCAAGGTGATCGACCACATGCGGCGCCACTTGCCCGCGCCGTCCACCGCAGCCGCCTCGTACTGCGAGGGGTCGATGGTGCTGAGCGCGGCCAGGAAGATGATCATGCCCCAGCCGGCGTCCTTCCACACGGCCTGGGAGGTGACCAGCAGCAGGAAGGTGTCCGGGTTGGTCATGATCTCGATCGGCTCCATGCCGTTGGCGCGCAGGAGCCGGTTGATCAGGCCCGCCCCGCCGAGGATCTGCTGGAAGATCGTCACCACCAGCACCCACGAGAAGAAGTGGGGCAGGTACACGATGGACTGGATGGTGGTGCGGATCCACGGGGTCAGCACCGAGTTCAGCAGCAGGGCCAGAGCGATCGGCACCGGGAAGAAGAAGACCAGCTGGAAGCCGGTGATCATCAGGGTGTTGACCACCGCGTCCCAGAAGGCGGGGGTGCGGAACACGCGCGCGAAGTTGTCCCAGCCCGCCCAGGGGTTCTCGAACAGCGCCACGTACGGCGAGTAATGCTGCCAGGCGATGATGTTGCCGAACATCGGCACATACATGAACACGACCATCAGCGCGACGGCGGGCAGCACCATCATCAGCAGCGGCCAGTCCCGTCGCAGCCGCTTGGACAGCGGGATCTTCCGACGCTCCACCCCGCTGGAGGCCCCGCGGCGCCCCGAGCCGCGGCCGCCGCTGGCGGGGCGGCCCGGGCGCGCCCCCCCCCGCCCCCGACGCCGGGTCCCTCGAGCGGCCC
>NZ_JAMBDS010000004.1:0-110130 GCF_025143785.1 Brachybacterium sp. p3-SID1565 | reverse complement strand
GCGCCGCCCCGGCGGCGTGTGTGAGGAACCGAGCGCGCGCCCGGTCCGGGTCACTCCTCCTCGGAGGCCTCCTCGGACTCCTCGCCCTCGGCGCCCTCGGACTCCTCGCCCTCGGTGCCCTCGGCGTCCTCGTCCTCGGTCTCCTCTTCCTCGGCGCGCGGGATGGACACGGCCACGACCAGCAGCTCGGCGTCGGTGACCAGATCGGAGCCCGCGGGAAGGGTGACGTCGCCGGCGAAGAGCTGGTAGCCCTCCTCGGTGCCCTCGACGTCGACCTCGATCTGCTCCGGGACGTTCATCGCGTCGGCGGAGAGGGTGAGGGTCCGAGCGTCGACCACGGCGATGGCCGGCGGGACCGGCTCACCGGTCAGGACCACGGGGATGTCGACCTCGACCTTCTCGCCCCTGCGGACCACGATGAGGTCCAGGTGGGTGATCAGGCGCTTGAGCGGGTGGCGCTGGATGTCCTTGATCAGGGCCAACTTGGTCTCGCCACCGGGCAGGGCCAGCTCGATCAGGGCGTTGGGGTTGCGAGCCAGCAGCGCGGTCTCGTGACCGGGCAGGACCAGGTGGGTGGGATCCTCGCCGTGGCCGTACAGGACCGCGGGGATCTTGTCCTCGCGACGGATGCGGCGGGCGGCGCCCTTGCCGAACTCCTCGCGGAGCTCGATGTTCAGCTTCTCAGCCATGGGTTCTCCTCGGCGGTGGTGGGCCATCTCGGTTCTCGACGGCGAGAACGCGACGGCGCACGGACCGGCAGCCCAGGCATCCGCACCGCGTCGATCACGGAGCGGGCTGGCCCGCTCCCTCGCCGAAGTACCCGGTCACCCTATCCCGTCCGGGCCGGCCATGGGAGATGGCCATGGGCCGCCGCCCTGCGATCTTGCTCACCGGGAACGGCGAAGCAGCGTGGAGGACGACACAGGCCAGCGGGAGACGACGGCGCAGGAGCACGGGCGACAACGGCACCGGCCCGCGGGAGACGACGGCGCAGGACCGCAGGAGGCAACGGCACAGGCCAGCGGGAGATAACTGCGCAGGGCCACGGGAGACGGCGGAAGCGGCGGAGCCGGGTGGCTCCACCGCTTCCTGGTGGTGTGGTCGCGCTGTGGCGATGCTCAGAGGATCACTTGCGCGAGAGGAGGTAGTCCAGGGAGTAGCGGCCGGGGCCGGTCAGGAACAGGGTCACGCCCGGGACGAAGTAGTACAGCGAGGACTCGAAGGCGATGCCGCCGTGCTCGCCGATCCACCCGCCGGGGATGTTGAACAGGACGATGATGAAGACGAACATCAGCGCCATCAGGAAGGCGCAGATGCGGGTCATCAGGCCGAAGGCGAGGACGAAGCCCAGCAGCAGCTGGCCGGCCACGACCATGAAGCCGAACAGGGCGGGGGCGATGCTGCCGACGGGGGCCTCCGACATCATGCCGACGAAGCCGGAGTACCCGGTGGCCTTGGCCCAGCCGTGGAAGAAGAGGAGGAGCATCCCGAGACGAAGCACCAGCAGACCGGCGTCCTTCAGGGCCGGGTTCTCCATGAAGTCCAGGGTGATGAACCGGACCAGCGGGTTGCGGGAGCGGGTGGTGTCCGCGGTGGTGCGGGGGTATCGGTGGCGACGGCGGGAGTAGACATGTCGTCCTCGTCCTTGCTGTGGGGAGTTATCGGGAAGTCAGAGGAGTCCTGCTGACACCGAGAATTCTTCCGGCCGAGATTTTGTCAGGAAGGGACAAACGTCCGTGCGGAGCACTTCTCGAGAAGGTGATCCATTGCACGTCGTCTCGGTCAGGATCGGGCACCAGCGAGTCTCGCCCGCAGCGCTGCACGGCGCGACACGCGAGGGCGACGACGGCGAATCCCCCGATCTCCACCGGGGGCGGCGGGATTCGGGGGATTCGGCGTCGAGCCCGGCGGCGTGTCGCGCAGTGCCGTGGAGGCTCAGACCTCACCGTCGAAGAGGCTGGTCACCGAGCCGTCGTCGAACACGGCGCGGATGGCGCGGGCGATCAGCGGGGCGATCGACAGCTGGGTGAGTCGGTCGAACTGCTTCTCCTCCGGGATCGGCAGGGTGTTGGTGCACACCACCTCCCGCACGGAGCTGTTCTTCAAGCGCTCCGTGGCGGGTGCGGAGAGGATGCCGTGGGTGGTGGCGATGACCACCGAGTCCGCACCGTGGCCCATCAGGGCATCGGCGGCCTGGACGATGGTGCCGCCGGTGTCGACCATGTCGTCCACCAGGATGCAGGTCTTCCCGGAGACCTCGCCGATCACGCGCTTGGCCACGGCCTGGTTGGGCCGGTTGATGTCGCGGGACTTGTGGATGAACGCCAGGCCCACGCCGCCCAGCTTCTTGGCCCACTGCTCGGCCACGCGGATGCGGCCGGCATCCGGGGAGACCACCACGACGTCCTCCTGGCCGTACTTGCCGGCCACGTAGTCGGCGAGGATCGGCAGGGCCATCAGGTGATCCACCGGACGGTCGAAGTACCCCTGCACCTGCGGGGCGTGCAGGTCTACGGAGATCATCCGGTCGATACCGGCGGTCTGGTACAGATCGGCCACCAGACGGGCGGAGATCGGCTCGCGGCCGCGGTGCTTCTTGTCCTGCCGGGCGTAGGGGAAGCTGGGGGCGATCGCGGTGATGCGCTTGGCGGAGGCCCGCTTGAGCGCGTCGATCATGATCAGGTGCTCCATCAGCCAGGTGTTGATGGGGGCGGGGTGGGACTGCAGAACGAACGCATCGGTGCCGCGCACGGACTCGCCGTAGCGCACGTAGATCTCGCCGTTGGCGAAGTCCCAGGCGTCCATCGGGAGCACCTCGACGCCGAGCTCCTCGGAGACCTGCTGGGCCAGTTCGGGGTGAGCCCGGCCGGTGGCGAGCACCAGGCGCTTCTCTCCGGTGGTGACGATTCCGCTCATCGCTGCAGGTGCTCCTTGTTGTCGTCGGCGTCCGGCCCGGCGGTTGACTCGGCCCCGGGCCCGCTCTGGGCGGCCAGGGCCGCGCGTGCCGCGTCCTCGGCCGCCGTCCCGGCACGTCGTCTCAGGGTCCATCCTTCCACGTTCCGCTGCGCCACCGCGTTCACGGCCAGCGCCCCGGGCGGTACGTCCTTGCGCACCACGGTGCCCGCCCCGGTGGCCGCACCGTCCCCGATGGCGACGGGTGCGACGAGCACGCTGTCGGAGCCGACGCGCACGTGCTTGCCCACCGTGGTGCGGTGCTTCTTCTGGCCGTCGTAGTTGGCAAAGATCGTGGCGGCACCGATGTTGGTGCCCTCCCCGATCTCGGCATCACCGACGTAGCTCAGGTGCGGCACCTTGGCGTCCTCGCCGATCTGGGCGTTCTTGGTCTCCACGAACCCGCCGATCTTGCCGCGGGCACCCAGGGCGGTGCCGGGCCGCAGGTACGTGAAGGGGCCCACGGTGGCCTCCGGTCCGATCACGGCGAGCACGGAGTGGGTGCGCACCACCTCGGCGCGGGCACCCACCTCGGTGTCGCGCAGTGTGCAGTCGGGGCCGATCACGGCGTCCTCACCGATGTCGGTGGCGCCGTGCAACTGCACGCCCGGCAGGATCACGGCATCGGTGCCGATGGAGACATCGGCGTCGATCCAGGTGGTGGAGGGGTCCACGATGGTGACCCCTGCCCGCATGTGGCGCTCCAGGATGCGGCGGTTCATCTCCGCGCCGAGCTGGGCGAGCTGCACGCGGTCGTTGGCGCCCTCGACCATCATGGCGTCCTCGGTGACCATGGCCCGAACGGTCCGGCCGTCGGAGCGCGCGATGCCCAGAACGTCGGTGAGGTACATCTCGCCCTGGGCGTTGTCGGTGCCGATGCGCCCCAGGGCATCCCGCAGCACCTGCAGGTCGAAGGCGTAGATGCCGGAGTTGATCTCGTCGATCCCGCGTTGGGACTCGGTGGCGTCCTTGTGCTCGACGATGCCGACCACCTCGGTGCCGTCGTCGCTGCGCAGGATGCGGCCGTACCCGGTGGGATCGGCCACCCGGGCGCTGAGCACGGTGACCGCGGCGCCGGCCTGCTCATGCGCGGCGACCAGCTCGCGCAGGGTGCCGGCCTCCAGCAGCGGGACGTCCCCGTAGGTGACCAGGACCGTACCGGAGGAGGCGCTGACCTTCTCCAGCCCGCACTGGACGGCGCGGCCCGTGCCGGGGATCTCGTCCTGATCGGCGATGGTGACCTCGGGCGCATGGTCGGCCAGGTGCTGGATCAGCCGCTCGCGCTCGTGGCGCACCACCACCACCAGCTCGGCGGGACCGGTCCCCTCGGCGGCGGTGATGGCGTGCCCCAGCAGGGACCGGCCACCGATCGGGTGCAGCACCTTGGGGGTGCGGGACTTCATGCGGGTCCCGGCCCCGGCGGCCAGGACGACGACTGCGGCGGGCGCGGAGGTTTCCACGTCGGCGGCTCCTCGGATCGACAACGGGTGTCTGGCCACCGCACTGCGCAGAACAGCGTCGATGGTCGTTCCGCCATCAGGACTCGAACCTGAAACATCAGAACCAAAATCTGAGGTGTTGCCGATTACACCATGGCGGATCCGCTCCCTCGGTGACCGCCGACGGGAAGCACCGCCACCGGCCGGGACGCGTGCCCGATCCTATCCGTGGGAGACTCCGGGCATGTCCCAGACGGATGCACCACGGACCCGCTCCGCCCGGATGACGGGCCGGGAGCGCCGCGAGCAGCTGGTGGCCGTGGGTCGTCGTCTCTTCGCCGAGAAGGGCTACGACGCCACCAGCGTGGAGGAGATCGCCGCGCGCGCGAAGGTGTCCAAGCCGCTCGTGTACGAGCACTTCGGGGGCAAGGAGGGGCTGTACGCGGTGGTGGTGGACCGCGAGATCGCCACCCTGCTGGCGGTGCTGGAGGAATCCCTGAAGGACCAGCGCATCCACCCCCGGCTGCTGATGGAGCAGGCGGCCATGGCGTTCCTGTCCTACATCGACGAGCACGAGGACGGCTTCCGGATCCTGGTGCGCGACTCCCCCGTCTCCCAGAGCGGGGGCACCTTCTCGGCCCTGCTGACGGATGTGGTCCGGCGCACCGAGCACATCCTGGTGGCCCAGTTCAAGCTGCGCGCCTATCCCACGCGCGATGCGCCGCTGTACGCGCAGATGCTGGTGGGGATGGTCGCGTACACCGGGCAGTGGTGGCTGGAGACCCGCAGCCCCGCCAAGGAGGTGGTCGCCGCTCGCATGGTCAATCTCTCCTGGCACGGACTGGGGGCGCTCGAGAAGAAGCCGGAGCTCGGGCGGCGGCCCGCGGGCTGAGCAGGCGGCGCGCGGGCTGAGCAGGCGGCGCGCCTGGGGCCGCCGCAGGGCAGCTCATCGAGCACGGCGGCACGCACGAGTCGGCCCCTCTAGACTCGATCCATGACCTCCTCGTCCTCCCCCGCCCCCGATGCCGGTCGTGACGAGGTCGACCGCATCATCGCGGGCTGGCGCCGGGCGCGCGCGGATCTCGACACCGCCCCCCTGGGCGTGTTCTCGCGCATCTCCCGGCTGGCACGCCTGCTGGAGGCGGCGCGCCGCGAGGCGTTCTCCGGGGCCGGGCTGGAGGGCTGGGAGTTCGACATGCTCTCGGCGCTGCGGCGCAGCGGGGAGGATGCGCTGTCCCCCGGGGCACTGGCCCAGCAGACCCTGGTCACCAGCGGCACCATGACCACCCGGCTCGACAAGCTCAGCGCCCGCGGGCTGGTGAGCCGCTCACGCAGCCCGCACGACGGCCGCGCGGTGGAGGTGCGACTGCTGCCCGAGGGCATCACCCGCATCGACGCCGCCATGGAGCGCCTGCTGACGGCGGAGGACTCCCTGCTGGAGCCCCTGGACGCCCAGGAGCGCGAGGTGCTGGCCTCGATGCTGCGCACCCTGGCCCTCGGCTTCGAACCTGCGGACGAGGACGGGGCCTGATCCGCACCTCCCGACCCCCGGGGTGCTGCATCGCTGGTGGCCCGCCCCGCACCGGTCGCCCCTCCATCCGATCACCACGAACGCCCCCACGAAAGAAGCTCCTGCATGGCCCACCTGCTCGGCGCCCAGTCCCTCCACGTCGCCCTGCCCGACCGCGTGCTGCTGGACTCCATCACCCTGGGCATCGACGCGGGCGACCGGATCGGCGTGGTGGGTCGCAACGGGGACGGCAAGTCGACCCTGCTGCGGCTGCTGGCCCGCCAGACCGAACCCCATGCGGGCCGTGTCACGGTGCGGGGCGGCGTCCGGGTGGGAGTGCTCGATCAGCGCGACGAGGCCACCGCCGGTGCCACCGTGCGCGAGCGCGTGGTGGGCGATCGGCCCGAGCACGAATGGGCCTCCGACCCGCGGATCCGCGACGTGCTGGGCGGCCTGCTGGGAGGCATCGACCTGGAGGAGCAGCTTCCCTCCCTCTCGGGCGGCCAGCTGCGGCGAGTACACCTGGCCGCCCTGCTGGTGGGCGACTGGGACGTGCTGCTGCTGGATGAGCCCACCAACCATCTTGATGTGGAGGGCATCGCGTGGCTCGCCCAGCACCTGCGTGGACGCTGGCCCCGCGGTGCGGGGGGCCTGGTGGTCATCACCCACGACCGCTGGTTCCTCGACGAGGTGTGCACGCGCATGTGGGAGGTGCACGACGGGGTGGTGGAGCCCTTCGAGGGCGGGTACGCCGCCTACGTTCTGCAGCGCGTGGAGCGCGACCGCCAGGCCGCCGCCGTCGAGGCCAAGCGGCAGAACCTGATGCGCAAGGAGCTGGCGTGGCTGCGGCGCGGCGCACCGGCGCGCACCTCCAAGCCCAAGTTCCGCATCGACGCCGCCAATGAGCTGATCGCCGGAGAGCCCCCGGTGCGCGACACCGTGGAGCTGACCCGCCTGGCCACCTCACGCCTGGGTCGTGACGTTCTGGACCTGCTGGACGTGGACGCCGGCTACAACGGCACCCCGGTGCTCCAGGACGTCACCGTGCACATCGGTCCCGCCGACCGCATCGGCGTGCTCGGCCCCAACGGAGCCGGCAAGTCGACCCTGCTGGCCCTGATCACCGGGGACCTGGAGCCGATGGCCGGTCGCGTCAAGCGCGGGAAGACAGTGACCGTCAGGCAGGTCTCCCAGCGCCTGACCGGACTGGAAGAGCTGGGCGAGCAGAGGATCAGCGACGTCGTGGGCCGCTACCGCACCAGCTACACGGCGGGGAAGGACGAGGTGAGCCCCGGCCAGCTCCTGGAGCGCCTGGGCTTCACCGCTGCCCATCAGAAGGTGCAGGTCAAGGAGCTCAGCGGCGGGCAGCAGCGGCGGCTGGACCTGCTGCTGACCCTGCTGGAGGAGCCCAACGTGCTGGTCCTGGACGAGCCCACCAACGACATGGACACCGACATGCTGGCGGCGATGGAGGACCTGCTGGACACCTGGTCCGGTCCGCTGATCGTGGTCTCCCACGACCGCTACCTGCTCGAGCGCGTCACCGACTCCCAGTACGCAGTGCTCGAGGGCACGGTTCGCCACCTCCCCGGCGGAGTGGACCAGTACCTGCGGGTGCGAGCCGAGTCCGAGCGGACAGCCGCATCGGGGGCCCGTCCCGGTGCCGCTGCGGGGGCACCGGGCATCGGCGGTCCCGGCGCGACCGGGTCCGGGGCGGGCGGTGCGGAGGCCGCCGGTGCGGGCACGGGCGGCCTGACCGGAGCGGAGCGCCGCAGCGCGGAGAAGGAGATGGGTTCGCTGGAGCGGAAGGTCGCGAAGCTGCGCAAGGACGCCGAGGCGGCACGGCAGGCGATGGCCGAGGTGGACCCCTCCGACTACCAGGAGCTGTCGCGGCGGATGGAGAAGGTGCGCGCCGCGGACGCAGAGGCCGACGAGCTCGAGGAGCGCTGGCTGGAGCTGTCCCTCGAGCTCGAGAGCTGAGAGCCGCCCGGGCGCTGACGCCCGCTCAGTCGACCGCGACGATCCTTGCGCCGTACGGGCTGCTGCGGGTGAGGGTGCACTCCAGGTCGCCGCGGTCCTCCCTCACGCGGGCGGAGACCTCCTCCCCGTGCTGCGCATCGCGCACCAGGGCGGCCAGCGTGGGGCCGGAGCCCGAGACGATCGCGCCCAGGGCACCGTGCTCGCGCAGCGCGCTCAGGATCTCCTGCAGGTCGGGCCGCAGATGGACCGCGGGCTCGTGCAGTTCGTTGGCCAGGCTGCGTGCGATCGCCTCCCGGTCCCCGGCGGCCAGCGCCGCGAGCTGGTGCTGGTCCGCCCGGGGAGTTCGGGGAGGCTGCGCATCGGCCTGTGCGGCAAGGGCGTCGAAGGCGCGGAACACCTCGGGGGTGGCCAGGTGCCCGCCCGGTGCGCACAGCAGCCAGGTGAGCGGTGCCGGTGCCGGCACCCGCTGCAGCTGGTCGCCGTTGCCGGTGCCCAGCGCGGTGCCCCCGAGGACGGCGAAGGGCACGTCCGCGCCGAGTCCGGCCCCCAGCAGCATCAGCTCCCGGTCGCTCAGCCCCAGCTGCCAGAGCCGGTTCAGGGCCACCAGCGCTGCGGCCGCGTCGGCCGATCCGCCGCCCATACCGCCGGCGACGGGGACCCGCTTGGTGATGTGCAGGGCCGCTCCCTGCGTCGTGCCCGTCTCGGCGCGCAGCAGAGCGGCCGCGCGCAGGGCCAGGTTGGTGGCGTCCACCGGCACGTCCCCGCGCACCCGGGAGTCGACCGTGAGGGTGAGGGCGCCGGGAACCTGGGGCAGGCGGGCCTCGACGGTCTCCAGCAGGTCGACGGCCTGGAACACGGTGGCCAGGGCGTGGTAGCCGCGCTCATCGGCGGCGCCCACGCGCAGGGAGAGGTTGATCTTGCCGGGCGCGGTGGCGACCACCCGCTGCGGTGCCCCGCTCATGACCGCCCCTCCTCGCTCTCCTCGCTCCCGCCCGCGTCCGCGCGGGCACGGGCGATCGCGAGGTAGTCGGCGATCTCAAGGGTCTCGCCGCGACGGCCGGGGTCAATGCCGGCGGCCTCGAGGATCTGCCCTGCCCGGGGTGCGCTGCCGGCCCAGGTGGCCAGGGCCGCGCGCAGGGTCTTGCGGCGCTGAGCGAAGGCGGCATCGATCACCGCGAAGGTGCCGCGGCGCTCGGTCTCGGTGCCCATCGGGCTGCCGTGCCGGGTGACCTCCACCAGGGCGGAGTCCACGTTGGGGACGGGCCAGAACACCTGACGGGAGATCTGGCCTGCCCGCTGCACGCTGCCGTACCAGGCGGCCTTCACGCTGGGCGCTCCGTAGGTGCGGGAACCGGGGCCGGCGGCGAGACGGTCCACCACCTCGGACTGCACCATCACCAGCGCGGTGCGAAGGCTCTCGAAGCGCTGCAGATGGGTGAGCAGGATGGGGGTGGCCACGTTGTAGGGCAGGTTGGCCACCAGGCGGGTGGGGAGGCGGTCCGGAGCTCCCTGACCGGGCAGGCGGGGCAGCTCGGTGACCTGGAGGGCGTCGGCGTGGACCAGGGTCCAGCGCTCCTGGGGCACCCCGCGGGCGGTGAGGGTGGCCGGCAGCAGCTCGGCCAGGCCCCGGTCGATCTCGATCGCGGCCACATCGGCCCCGGCCTCGAGCAGCCCCAGGGTCAGCGAGCCCAGGCCGGGCCCGACCTCGAGGACGGCCTCCCCGGGCTGGACACCGGCCCGCTCGACGATGGTGCGCACCGTATTGGGGTCCACCACGAAGTTCTGACCGCGCTGCTTGGAAGGGTGGATCCCGGCGAAGGCCGCCAGCTCCCGCACGTCCCGCGGGGTGAGCAGCAGTCCCTCGGACCCATCGGTGGGCCTCATGCCGCAGGCCATCCGTAGACCTCGCGGGTGGTACGCCTCACCCGCCGGCAGGTCTCCTCGAGGCCCACCCCGGCGGACTCGGCGATCTGCGCCATGGTCAGCGGTACCAGGTAGGACGAGTTGGGGCGGCCACGATAGGGCATGGGGGTGAGGAAGGGGGCGTCGGTCTCCACCATCACTCGGTCGATGCCCACCTCGGCCAGCGCTGAGCGCAGGTGCTCGGCGTTCTTGAAGGTGACGTTGCCGGCGAAGGAGAGGTAGAAGCCGCGGTCGACGCAGGCTCGTGCGAACTCGGCATCCCCGGAGAAGCAGTGCAGCACGGTCCGCTCGGGGGCGCCGTCGGCATCCAGCACCTCCAGCACGTCGCGGTGCGCCTCACGATCGTGGATCTGCATCGGCAGGCCCATCTCCTTGGCCAGGGCGATGTGGGCGCGGAACGCCTCGACCTGGGCGGTACGGGCCTGCTCGTCCTTGCGGGAGGTGCGGAACCAGTCCAGGCCCGTCTCCCCCACCGTGACCATGCCGTCGGTGCGGATCAGCTGGGCGACCTCGGCGATCGCCTCGTCCAGCGCGATCATCGGCTCGCCGTCGTGGTCGTGACCGCGGGCGTGCAGGGCCGCCTCGTTGGGGTGCACGGCCACGCCGCCACGCAGCGATGCGGGCCGATCGGGATCGGCCATCAGTCGGGCGGTCCAGCGGGCGGCCGCCAGGTCGGAGCCGATCGTGATCATCCCGTCGACCCCCACCCGGGCCGCGCGCTCGACGTGGTCGGGGACCAAGAGCTCCTGGTCCCCGTCGGCGAAGTCGAGGTGGCAGTGGTTGTCGATTACCGGCAGCGGCAGCGGCTCGGGGATCGGCGGCCAGGAGCGGTCGCGGGAACGGGGGCGGGGATCGAGGTCCTCGCGTCGGCGCACAGGGGATGGGGATGCGTCGGGCATGATGACCATCGTAGGTTCCGCCGGGACCGCGGATGTCCGTTTCCGTGGCAGCGGGGGCGCCCGCGCGACCCAGTGAGCACGCCACGGCCCGCAGCACCCGCGGCGGCGGTGGCAGAGGTCACCCGCCGCGGCGGTGCCGCCCGGCGCACGGCTGTGGCAGAATGATCGGTCGTTGCGTGTCCCTCTGCGCGCCTGCTCGGCTGATCACGGCCGCGGGCCGTCCTCGCGGGGGATGCGGGCTGCAGACCATCCTCCGGACCGTCAAGGAGCGTCCCATGGCAGTGCCCAAGTTCAAGATGTCCCGGGCTCGCACCCGGTCCCGCCGCGCGAACTGGAAGGCGTCCAACGCCGACCTCGTGCAGGTCACCGTTCGCGGTCGCACCGCTGCGGTGCCGCGTCGCCTGGCCAAGGCCTACCAGCGCGGCCTGATCCAGATCGACGACTGATCATCCCGGCCGATCACGGCCCGCAGGCACCGCGCCTGCCGCAGAACCGCTCAAGAGCCCCGGCCTCGGCCGGGGCTCTTGTGCATTCACTCGCGTCGAGCAGCCAGGGCCAGGTCGTACAGCTCTCGGGCGGTGACGCCCTGGCTGGTGCGGGCCACGGCCTTGGCCGCGTCCTTCAGTCGCTCCCCCGCCTGCGCTCTGTCCAGCACCTCCTCGAGCAGGTCCTCCGCGCTGGCGGCTCGTGGCGCGGCTCCGGCCACCACGATCACGATCTCCCCCAGCACCTCGGTTCCCTCGGCCCACGCCGCGAGCTCGGCGAGACTGCCCCGCAGCACCTCTTCGTGGGTCTTGGTGAGCTCCCGGGCCACGGCTGCTTCCCTGTCGGGCCCGAAGACCTCCCGCATCGCCGCGAGGGTGACGGCGGTGCGCCGGGGGGACTCGAAGAACACCAGGGTGCGCGCCTCGTGCGCGAGCAGTTCGAAGGCGGCGGCGCGCCTGCTGTCGCGGCGGGGAGGGAAGCCCTCGAAGCTGAACCGGTCCGGGGCGATCCCGGAGGCGGCCAGGGCGGTGAGCACGGCCGAGGGCCCGGGGATCACCGTGGTCTCGTACCCGGCCTCGGCAGCAGCGCGCACGGCCCGGAACCCGGGGTCGGAGACCACGGGCATGCCGGCGTCGGTGACGATCAGGACCCGCTGCCCGCCCGCCAGCGCCTCCAGCAGGCGGGGGGTGCGCTCGGCCTCGTTGTGCTCGTGGTAAGACAGCACGGTCGCGCGGAGGGTCACCTCGAGGTCGGCGGCCAGGCGCGCCAGGCGCCGAGTGTCCTCCGCCGCGATGAGATCAGCCTGCTCGAGTGCGCGCACCAGCCGCACCGAGGCGTCCAGGGGGTTGCCGATGGGGGTGGCGGCGAGCGTGAGGACACCGGGTGCGAGCATGCCGGCCATGGTAGTCATGCGGTGCGGTCCGGACCCTCTGCTCCCCCTCCCGGGCCGGACGCGCCCCTGCCGCGGGTGCGCCGGGTGCGCGAAGTCGGGATCGGCCGGGCGGGTGCTGGGATGACCTAGCATGACCGGGTGCACACCCAGGAGCGGGCGCGGCCGCGCAGCGTCGCCGAGGTCGAGACGGACGCCGTGCTCGACTCCTACCGCTCCCGGCTCAAGGTCATGGACCTTCCCTTCTCGCGGCTCGCATGGGCCTCAGCTCTGGCGGTGTTCGCCCTCGCGCTGGTCCTGCGGCTGTGGGGGCTGGGCGGCATCGCCGAGCTGATCTTCGACGAGACCTACTACGTCAAGGACGGCTACACCCTCACCCAGGAGGGCGTGGAGATGTCCTGGCCCGACGAGCACGACCCGGTGTTCGAGGGCGGGGAGGTGGACACCTACGAGGACCGCGGCGCCTATGTAGTCCATCCCAGTGTGGGCAAGTGGGTGATCGGGGCCGGGATGCTGCTGCTGGGTGCCGACAATCCCTGGGGATGGCGGATCTCGGTGGCGGTGCTGGGGTCGCTGAGCGTGCTGATGCTGGCCCGCATCGGCCGCCGCCTGTTCCGCTCCACCACGGTGGGTCTGATCGCCGGGCTGCTGCTGGCCATCGACGGGATGCACCTGGTGCACTCCCGCACCAGCCTGCTGGACCTGCTGCTGATGTTCTTCGCGCTGGCCGGCTTCGGGGCGCTGCTGATCGACAGGGACCGATTCCGCGAGCGCCTGGCCCTGCACGCCGCCCGCCTGCACCTGGCCGCGGTGGATCCGGCCCCGACCGAGCACGTCACCGGGTCGCGCCCCCTCCCCCATCCGGGCGCCGTCTTCCATGCGGGGTGGAGGCCGTGGCGGCTCGCAGCCGGTGCCCTGCTGGGACTGGCCTGCTCGGTGAAATGGTCGGGCATCTACTTCCTGGCGGTGTTCGGCATCATGACGGTGCTCTGGGACTGGTGGGCACGCCGCGCTGCCGCACAGCGCCGCTGGGCCTGGGTGGGCCTGGTGCGCGATGCGATCCCGGCGTTCTTCGCGATGGTGGGCACCGCGCTGGTCGTGTACGTGGCCTCCTGGGCGGGCTGGTTCGCCAGCGACAAGGGCTACTACCGCACCTGGGCGCAGGACGAGGGGCACGCCACCGGGTTCGGACCGCTGGATGCGCTGCTGTCCCTGTGGCACTACCACCGCCAGGCCTACGACTTCCACATCGGCCTGGACTCGGAGCACCCCTACATGGCTCAGCCGTGGGGATGGCCGCTGATGCTGCGCCCCACGAACTTCTACTACCGCGCCTACGAGTACGGGGAGCACGGCTGCGAGGTCGCACGCTGCTCCGCCCACATCCTCTCCGTGGGCAATCCGCTGATCTGGTGGCTGGGCTCGCTCGCGGTGCTCGTGTCGGTGACGCTCGCGGTGCGGTTCCACGACGGCCGCGCCTGGGCCGCGCTGTCCGGCATCGCGGGCGGCTACCTGCCGTGGCTGATGTACACCGACCGCACCATCTTCACGTTCTACGCGGTGGTGTTCGAGCCGTGGCTGGTGCTGTGCCTGGCGTACGTGCTGGGGCTGGTGATCGGCCCACGTGATGCTGATCCCGATCGGCGACTGGCCGGCGGGCTGTTCGTCGGGAGCCTGCTGACCCTGACGGTGCTGGTCTCGGCATTCTTCTGGCCGGTGTGGACCGGGGACGTGATCGACACCGAGCAGTGGCGGTGGCGCATATGGCTGCCCGGCTGGAGCTGAGCACCCGGGGGTGAGCTGAGGTCCCGGTGCGGGCCGTTACGATTGTGCGCATGGCTCTGGACTCCATCGCCCTGCGTGAATTCGCCCGCGACCTCGGCATCGGCACCGAGTACTGGGGGTTCGACGGCACCCAGAAGAACGTCTCCGACGGCACTCTGCGCAAGGTGATCGCAGCCCTCGGCCACGCCGTCGACAGCGACGAGGACCTCGCCGCCGTGCGGGCCGAGCGGGAGCGCGAGCCGTGGCGCCGCACCCTTCCCCCCGTCACCGTGCTGCGCGAGGACCACGAATCCAGCATCCCCGTGCACGTGGACCACGGGACCCCCGTCTCGGTGCATCTGCGGCTGGAGAGCGGCGGCCGGTGGGACCTGCACCAGATGGACGACTTCACCCCGCCGTTCGACCTGGGCGGCCGTCAGCTTGGCCGCGCCCGCTTCCACCTGCCGGCCGGCCTGCCGCTGGGCTGGCATCGGGCGGTCGCCGAGACCTCCACCGGGGCCCACGAGGCCGACGTGGTGGTCACCCCGGCGCGGCTGCGGGTCCACGAGCAGCTCGGCGCCCGACGGGCCTACGGCCTGCAGGCGCAGCTGTACTCGGTGCGCTCTGACCGCTCCTGGGGCATCGGCGACCTGGGTGACATGCGCGACCTGGCCGCGATCAGCGCCGCCCGCCACGGCGCGGACTTCCTGCTGGTCAACCCGCTGCACGCCTCCTATCCGACCGCTCCCGTGGAGCCCTCCCCGTACCTGCCGGTGACCCGCCGCTTCATGAGCCCGCTGTACCTGCGGATCGAGGACGTGCCGGAGCTGCGGGACCTTCCCCCCTACGCCCGGCAGCGGATCTCCCTGCTGCGCACGACGGTGCAGGCATGGAACGAGCGCACCGATCGCCTGGAGCGCGACGAGGTGCTCACCGCCAAGATGGAGGCGCTGGAGGAGCTGTACGCGGTGCCGCGCACCGCGGGCCGCCAGGCGCTGTTCGAGGCCTACCGCCGCCGTGAGGGCCAGGGGCTGGAGGACTTCGCCACCTGGTCGGCGATCGCCGAGAAGCTGCGCGGAGAGCAGGACGCGGCGCTGAAGGACCTCGATGACCGCACCGTCGAGCAGGCCCGCACGGAGCTGGCCGATCGCATCGAGTTCCACGCCTGGGTGCAGTGGCTGCTGGACGAGCAGCAGTCCGCTGCGCAGACTGCCGCTCTCGATGCCGGCATGCGGATCGGCGTCATGCACGACCTCGCCGTGGGCGTGGAGCAGGTGGGAGCCGACTCCTGGCGCCTGCGGCACGCCCTGGCCTCCGGCGTGGGCGTGGGTGCCCCGGCCGACCAGTACAACCAGCAGGGCCAGAACTGGGACCAGCCGCCGTGGCACCCGGAGGGCCTGCGCGATGCCTCCTACCGCCCGTGGCGGGACATGCTGCGCTCACTGATGCGGCACGCCGGTGCCCTGCGCATCGACCACGTGCTGGGCCTGTTCCGACTGTGGTGGATCCCCGAGGGGAACATCGCAGCCGACGGCGCCTACGTGTTCTACGACCACGACGCCATGGTGGGCATCCTGGCCCTGGAGGCGCACCGCTCGAACACCCTGGTGGTGGGCGAGGACCTGGGCACCTTCGAGCCGTGGGTGCGCGACTACCTCAGCGACCGCGGCATCCTGGGCACCTCGATCCTGTGGTTCGAGTACGACCACGAGGGCAAGCCGCTGCCGCCGGAGGACTACCGCGAGCTGTGCATGGCCTCGGTCAACACCCATGATCTGCCACCGACCGCCGGCTACCTTGCCGGGGACCACGTGACGCTGCGCCACCAGCTGGGCCTGCTGGAGCGGGACCTGGAGGAGGAGCAGACGGCCGATGCCGCCGGCCGCGAGGAGGTGCTGGACGCGCTGAGGGACGAGGGCCTGCTCCAGCCCGGTGCCGACATCGAGGACACCGTGATTGCCCTGCATCGCCACCTGGCGCGCACGCCCTCCCTGCTGCTGGGCGTGTCCCTGGTGGACTGCGTGGGCGAGCGGCGGATCCAGAACCAGCCTGGCACCGACGAGGAGTACCCGAACTGGCGGATCCCCCTGGCCGATGCCCAGCTGCATCCGGTCACCATCGACGACCTGGCCACCGATGCGCGCACGGAGCGTCTGCTGAGCGCGGTGCGGGACGCACTCAGCTCGCGCTGACCTGACCCCACTGCTCACGCGCGTCGAGGAAGGCGCGAGCGGCGGACTGGGCGCCCTCCAGGGTGTGGTGGGCGCCCCAGCCGCACTGGACCTCGTTGGCGGCGGGCACCTCATCGGCCTCGACCAGGTCGCGCAGGGTGGCCTCCAGCACGGGCGCGAAGCCCTCGGCGGTGTGATCACCGATCAGCAGCACGTAGAAGCCGGTGCGGCAGCCCATCGGGGACACGTCGATCACCTGGTCGGAGTGGTTGCGCATGTGCTCGGCCATCATGTGCTCGAGCGAGTGCACGGCCTCGGAGTCCAGGTGCTCGATGTTGGGCTGGGTGAAGCGCACGTCGAACTTGGTCAGCACGTCCCCGCCGGGCAGCTCCTTGCGGTCGGCGATGCGCAGGTAGGGGGCGGCCACAGTGCGATGGTCCAGGTTGAAGCTCTCCACGTTCATGCGGGGCTGCTCGGTCACGGTGTGTCTCCTTCGGTCGGGTTTGTCGGTGATGGGGTCCGCGTCGGGTGCGGGGCCGGGACGCGGCTGGGTCAGCGGGAGGAGCGGGGGGTGCGCCCGCGGACCACGCCCACGAACGCCTGCCGCAGCTCGTCGTCGTCATCCCGGGGCCACACCAGCACGATCCTGGTGGGCTCCGCCCCCCGCAGGGGCCGGTGCGCCACGTCCTTGCGGTGGTGCAGCCGGGCCAGGGACAGCGGCATCCGCGCATAGCCGACTCCGGTGGCTGCCACGGCGACCCGGTCTGCGGCATCGTCGGCGTGCTGGGCGGGGATCTCGGTCTCGTCGCCGAGGTCAGCGGCGGTGACCTCGGCGAGCACGGTGAGCACGTGATCGGTGTTGATCACGACGACGGGCTGCTCCTCCCAGAGAGGGACCGCGTGCAGGGTGTCCCGCGCCGGGCGGTCCGAGGGCAGGGGGTCGCGCGCGAAGCACATGTCCACCTCACCATCGGCGATCACCTCATCCTGCTGGGACTGCGGCACGGGCACCAGTTCGAGCCGCGCTGCCCGCCGACCCTGCTTCCAGCGCTGGAGGAAGCGGTCCGGCTCGACGCCGGGCACGAAGCCGACACGCAGGGTGGGGTGGATCATGGAACCAGGGTAGGCGGTCGCGTGCTCGGAGCCCGCTGGGGCGGGGCACCGCATCCGGTCCGTTCGCCGTCAGGCGCGAGCGAGCACCCGCAGCAGATCAGCGGTGAAGCGTTCGGGCCGGTTCAGGTTCACCAGGTGCGTGCCGTACGGCAGCACTTCGAGCCGTCCGTGCCGCGCCGCCGCCGTGAAGGCCCTCTCCTGGATCCGCAGCTGGTCGAAGCGGCCGTGCAGGAACGTCACCGGCACCTGGATCCGTCCCAGGTCCCGACGCAGGTCCAGGGAGGCCACGGCGCGGAAGGCCGGGCCGACGACCTCCGCTCCTGCGCGCCCACCGCGCAGGTAGGCGCGAGCCCCCTCGCGGCCCAGCAGCAGGCGGAACAGGGACGAGCTGCCGTCGGGCCCGCCCGGGAGCCGGTCGCTCAGCGTCACCAGGCCGCCGTACAGTCGGGCCGTCCACGGGCCCGGCTGCACCGCTGCGCCGCACACGGTGAGGGAGGCCAGGGGCAGGGACACCGTGGCGGCGGTGTGGATCGCGAGCATGCCGCCGAGGGAGGAGCCGACGAGATGGACGCGGGCGGTCCCGTCGGCACCGGGCGGGCCGTGCTGATCCTGGACACCTGGGGGTCGGCGGGCGAGGTCGGCCGCCGTCCGCACCGCCGCTGTGATCGCGTCGATCGCACCGGCGAGGGTGAAGGGCTCGGTGCGCCGGGCGCCGTGACCGGGGAGGTCCGGCGCCACCACCGTGTACCCGGCGGCCAGCAGGGAGGGCACCTGGGGGTCCCATTGGCTGGCGGAGGTCCGGGTGCCGTGCACCAGCACGACGGCGTGAGGGCTCATGGGTCCATTGTCCCCTCGCCCTCTCCCTACCCCCTGACGGCGTTTGTCACGATCCAGTAGGTGCGCACACTGAGCGAGAAGTCCAGCAGGGCCCGGTGGGTGGGGGCGTGCTCGGATCGCACGATCGCGAGCCGCTGGGGCAGGCCCGCCGCATCCAGGCAGAAGAACACGATGGTGACGAAGGTGGCCGCCAGCAGGCCCCGACCGCGCCCACGGAGGAGACGGCACTGTTGAGCAGTCCGAACAGGCATCGCACTTCTTTCCCCCGGGGCATCGAGCTTCGCAGGAGCGCGCAACGGCGCGATGATGTCCGGATGGAGCTGAGCGCCGCGAAGGACCTCGACCGCACCCGCGACCACTGGTGGTGGCGGCCCGGCCGGGACCGGAAGGCGTACGAGTGGGAGGTTCTGCGGCAGCAGCCGGCCCCCGGCCCCGCCACCCCACCGGCCGGGCACGCCGAGGCGGGCACCGGCCCGGTACCCTCGGCCGATCCTGGACGGCGATGAGCACCCGCCCGCTCAGCCGCGCCGAGCAGGTCGACGCGGCCACACCGGATTCCCGCAACCGGGTGGTGGACTTCCTGCGCGCGGCCGCTATCACGGTGGTGGTGCTGGGGCACTGGACGATCATGGCCGTCAGCGTGGACGGGGGCCTGCAGCCGCACGGGGTGCTGGACCAGGCCCGCTGGACTCACCCGCTGACCTGGGTGTTCCAGGTGATGCCGATCTTCTTCCTGGTGGGCGGGTACTCCAATGCCCTGTCGTGGCGCTCGGCCCGGCGCCGGCAGGAGGGCTACGCCTCCTGGCTGCGCACCCGCCTGCGCCGACTGGGGATCCCCCTGCTGCCCCTGCTGCTGACCTGGCTGGTGATCTGCACCCTCGCACTCGCACTCGGGGCACCGGCGCAGACGGTGCGGCTGGCCTCTCAGATGGCCCTGATCCCCACCTGGTTCCTGGCCGCCTATCTGCTGGTGATCGTGCTGGCCCCTGCCTGCCTGGTGCTGTGGGAGAGGTTCGGCTGGTACTCGATCATCGGTGGGGTGGTGCTGGCCGGGCTGGTGGACGCGCTCAGCATCACCACCGGGCAGCCGCTGCTGGGATACCCGAACTACGTGCTGGTGTGGGCTGCCTTCCACCAGTTCGGCTACGCCTGGCTGGACGGACGCCTGGCCGGGGCGGGTCGCCGACTGGTCCTGGCGGCGATCGGCGCTGCAGGGCTGGTGCTGCTGGTGGGGCCGGGGCCGTACCCCGTCTCGATGATCACCGCGGGCACCGATGCGATCAGCAACTCCAACCCCACCCGGGTCACGATGGCGTTCCTGGGCATGATGCAGGCGGGACTGGTGCTGCTGGCGGAGCGGCCGCTGACCGCACTGCTGCGCCGCCCGCGGGTGTGGCTGGTCACGGTGCTGCTCAACCGGCGCATCATGAGCTGGTTCCTGTGGCACCTGACCGCTCTGGTGGGCCTCGCGCACCTGCTGGTGGCCCTGGATGCGCAAACCCTGCTACCACAGCCTCTGACCGGCACCTGGTGGGCCACCCGGCCGCTGTGGTGCCTGGCCCTGCTGGCGATCACCGGCGTGATCGTGCTGGTCGTGGGCCGGTTCGAGGACCCCCGCGCCGATGACCGGCCGGCCCCGGCCCTGTGGCGGCCGGTGCTGGCGGCAGCGCTGGTGTGCGCGGGCCTGGCGGTGATGGCCACCTCGGGGATGGTGGGATCCGACGGTGTGAACTGGGTGTGGCCTCTGCTGCCTGTGGTGGGCCTGCTGGGGCTGGGGATGGTGCGCCTGCGACCGTGAGCCGCGGCGTGTTGCTAGCGTGGCGAAGTGACTGATTCGGCTCCCGCTGCCCCTGCCCCTGCCTTCCCCGCCGATCCCTCGGCATCCCGGCCGGCCGGCTTCGACCGGCAGCGCTACATCGAGCTGCAGTCCCAGCACATCCAGGCTCGCCGTGAGCAGATCGGCGGGAAGCTGTACCTGGAGATGGGCGGGAAGCTGTTCGACGACCTGCACGCCTCCCGCGTGCTGCCCGGCTTCACCCCGGACAACAAGATCGCGATGCTGGAGCGGCTGCGGGACGAGCTGGAGATCCTGATCTGCTTGAACGCCAAGGACCTCGAGCGGCACAAGGTGCGGGCGGATCTGGGCATCCCCTACGAGGACGACGTGCTGCGCCTGATCGACGTGTTCCGCGAGCGCGGCTTCCTGGTCCAGCACGTGGTGCTCACCCAGCTGGAGGACACCAACCACGTCGCCCATGCGTTCCGCGAGCGCCTGGAGCGGCTGGGCCTGACGGTGGCGCGGCACGGAGTGATCCCCGGGTACCCGCAGGACATCTCCCGGATCGTCTCCGATCAGGGGCTCGGGGCCAACGAGTACTCGCTCACCTCGCGGGACCTCATCGTGGTGACCGCGCCGGGGCCCGGATCGGGCAAGCTCGCCACATGCCTGTCGCAGATCTACCACGACCACCGCCGGGGGGTGCGATCGGGATACGCGAAGTTCGAGACCTTCCCGATCTGGGACCTGCCGCTGGAGCACCCGGTGAACCTGGCCTACGAGGCCGCCACCGCAGATCTGGACGACCTGAACCTGATCGACCCGTACCACCTGGCCGCCTACGGCACCCAGGTGACCAGCTACAACCGGGACGTGGAGGTGTTCCCGCTGCTGCGGGCGATGCTTGTCGAGCTGACCGGCTCCTCACCGTACGCCTCTCCCACCGACATGGGGGTGAACCTGGCCGGTCGCGGCATCATCGACGACGGGGTGTGCCGGCAGGCAGCCAAGCAGGAGATCATCCGCCGCTACTACAAGGCGCTGATGGACGAGCGGATCAACGACCGCGACGACGACGTGTCCCAGCGGGTGGCGATGGTGATGAGCAAGGCCGGCTGCCGGGTGGAGGACCGCGCCGTGGTGGCACCGGCCCTCGCGGTGGAGGCCGCCACCGGGCATCCCGGCTCGGCTCTCGAACTGGCCGACGGCACCATCATCACCGGCAAGACCTCCGCGCTGCTGGGCTGTTCGGCGGCGATGCTGCTGAACGCCCTGAAGCGCCTGGCGGGCCTCGAGGACTCGGTGCACCTGCTGTCCCCGGCAGCGATCGAGCCGATCCAGACCCTGAAGACGGAGCACCTGGGCTCCCGCAACCCGCGCCTGCACACCGATGAGGTGCTGATCGCGCTGTCTGTCTCCGCCGCGACCGACGAGAACGCGCGCCGCGCCCTCGCACAGCTGCGGAGCCTGGAAGGCTGCGACGTGCACACCACCACCATCCTGGGCACGGTGGACGAGGGGATCTTCCGCCAGCTCGGCATCCACGTCACCTCCGAACCGCGCTTCCAGCGCAAGGCGCTGTACCAGAAGCGGTAGAGGACCACTCAGCTGGCGGGACTGGCGCACAGATAGGTGGCATCTTGACCTGACCTTTGGCTCGGTTTCCAGTTGACTTCGCTAGTCGATGGTCTTCACGGAAGGCTCTTCGCATGCCCCGCCCGTACCCTCCCGAGTTCCGTGCCCGTGCCATCACTCTGGTCCGCGAGGGCCGCGATCGACACCCGCCACTGCTTCCGGCCGCCGACCGGGATCGCGGCAAGCTTCCTCGAGCGGACGAGCTGGAGCGTCTGCAGGTACGAGATCGAGAGCTCCTGTTGGAGGTGCTCGAGCGGTACGAAGTGGGACAGGGCTGCGGGGTCGGTCTTGCCTCGACGGTAGAGCAGGTGAGGGTGGCGCGAGGATCCTCGATCAGAGCCGTGGACGGCCCGCGACTGCTGAGTGCACTGAGCCCGCATCCGTCACGCGGTTCGTTCGAGCGAGGCGGCCATAGGGTCCTGCGCTACTCCTTCGATTCGACCGTCCGTGGGGGCCTGGAAGTGACCTGAGCCTTAGAAAGACGTTGCGAGCCCTAGAGAGCCGCAAACACCGAGTGACGGACTGAGTGATCGCGACCCACTGAGGGCAAAGAAGAAGGGCCCCGACCCGGGAACCGTCCCTGGTCAGAGGCCCTTTCTGGACTTCCTTGGTGGAGCTAAGGGGAATCGAACCCCTGACCTTTTCATTGCGAACGAAACGCTCTACCAACTGAGCTATAGCCCCGTGCCTTACGGCAACCCCACCAGGGTAGCACCGCAGGCCACCGGCTCCGGCCGCCCCGGGCCGGGTTTGGCAAGCATCACATGGAGGCGGTGTGCCCTCTCCGTCCAGCGCTCACGGCGGGCTGGCAGGCCACCATCAGGCGCTGCGCTCGCGCTCCCGCTGCAGCTCGTCCTGGAGGCGATCCAGCAGCTCGAGACGTCCAGGGCCCGCGCAGGCCACGCACGCGGGCTGCAGGTGGGCGGGCGCATCAGCATCGACGACCACGCCCGGCCAGGTGCGTACGCTGCCGCCGGCCTGGCGCACGATGTGGAAGCCCGCGGCCACGTCCCAGGAGTTCAGGGTGGCGAAGGCGGTGGCATCGGCCCACCCTGCCGCCACGTACGCCAGTTCGAGCGCGGCGGTGCCCAGGCTGCGCACCGCGGAGTACTCGGCGTTGACCTCGAGGCCGGCGCGGGCGGCGAACTCGGGGTGCTGGGCGGTCACTCGCGGGCCCAGGAACCCGGAGAGCACCATGGCGTCCTTCGCCTCACGGGTGGGGCGCGGCGTGATCGGAGCGCCGTTGATCATGGCGGGGCCGTCCGCCGCGGTGAACACGGTGCCCAGCACCGGGGCGTCGATCACCCCGGCCACCAGTGCGTCATCCACGGCCACGCCGATGGACACGCAGAACAAGGGCAGGCCGGCCGCGAAGTTGCTGGTGCCGTCGATGGGGTCCACGAAGAAGGAGACCACCGGACTACCGGCGGCGGTGTCGATGCCCGGTCCCGCGCCGGTTGCGGTGCCCTGGGCGGGTCGCTCCCCGCCCTCTTCGCCCACGATGCGGCAGCCGGGAAGGCGACGGCGCAGCTCGGCGACGATCATCTCCTCGCAGGCACGATCGTGCTCGGTGACGATGTCCTTGCTGGAGGTCTTGTACTCGCGGGCCAAGGAGTCGCGGTCCAGACCCCGGATGTGGTCGGCGGCCAATGCCGCGGCACCCACGGCGATGTCCAGCAGCTGGGAGGGGGTGGGGACGCTCGAGGTGGCGGGGGCGGAGGGCGCAGTGGTGTTCATCGCCTCCCAGCCTAGGCCGGATCGCCTCTACGGTGCAGGAACGCCCATCAGGTGGCGCAGGTACGGGCTCAGCAGCAGGCCACCCGGATCGGCCGGCCGGGGCCGATGAGCCCGCGGGTCGCGTCCAGGATCAGGTCCAGCTGGGCGGTCTCGTCGACCATCAGCGTGATGTGGGAGCGGGCGCGGTCGTCCCGCGCGAGGGAGGCGATGGCCTCGCGGTCTGCCGTGGGGTAGGCGACCACCAGGTCCTTGATGCCGCAGGAGGACAGCCACATCGCCTCACGCAGCGTGTAGGCCAGCACGCCAGCGAACCCGGGTCGCTTCAGCACCCGTTCCAGCAGGCCCCGCACCCGCAGCGACTTGGAGGCTACCCGGATGGGCAGTCCTTGCTCGCGCGAGGCACCGGCGCGGGTGGCGAGGTCCTCCGCATTGGCGTCGAAGGCTTCCAGGTCCAGCACCGCGACTGGCCGCTGATCGATGCCCGCTCGGGCCAGGGCTTCCTCGATGCGCCGGACCGCGCTCATCAGGCCCTCCGGCGTGCGAGCACCTCGTCCAGGTGCAGGTCCACGGCGGGAGCGGCCTGCTCGTCGGTGGCCTCCAGCAGCTCCACGTCGCCCCGCTCCAGGGGCACGGTGGTGGCGCGCACGTACTCGCGGTGGGCGGCGTGGCGGGTGGCGAGGTCATCCACCTCGCCGCGCATCGTGTAGGTGGGGCGGGGCACCGGGCGCGGGGTCCACTCCCCCGGCGCGGCCACGTGCCGGGCGGCCCGCTCGGTGGTCCCCTCGAGGGTGTCGCGCTCGGGCAGGCGCGCAGCAGGCCGGGAAGCAGCCACGGGTGCCTCGTCCCGGATGCGAAGGGCCTCCTCGCGGGCGCGGGCCTCCTGCTTGGCGATCGCAGCGGCCCGCTGGGAGCGGGCGCGACGTTCGAGCTCGGCACGGCGCAGGCCCACCAGGTACACGGCGAGCACCGCGGCCGGAACGGCCGGGGACCACACGGGCAGCATCTGCGTGAAGGCGAGAACCCCCACCGCGGCCGTGGCCAGCAGCAGTGACACCAGCACGACAGCCAGCAGACGGCGGTGGCGTGCGCGCTCCTCGAGGTGGTCGATGCGCTCACCGGGGGTGGCGTCGAAGCGGGGACGACGGGTGGGGTCGGCGGGGCGCAGGAGCAGACGGTCCTGGGGCACGGGGGCACTCACCTCTCGGGAAGGGCGGCGGGATCGGATCGCGGCGGAGAGATCCCTCGCGGTGGCGGACACCTCGGTGCGTTCAGCGGCGCGAGCGCGGCCCATCACGTCGCGGCGCTGCGCGAGCTGGGGGATGGCGTAGGCCACCCACAGCACCAGCAGCAGGGCGAACAGGACGGCCCCGAGATTGATCGATTCCACTCCCCCAGGGTAATGACACCCGTGTGATTCAGCAGGTCAGGTGGGGCGCGTGTCGGGAGGGTATTCCGTCAACAATCGGTCAAGGACCCCGCGGCCGCCATGATCGCGGCGATCGGTTCGGCCCGCGTGAGCGGGGCGGATCTCCTCAGCGGTGATCGCGAACACCAGGTGGTCGCGCCAGGCCCCGTCCACGTGGATCGCCGAGCGCCGCAGGCCCTCCCCACGCAGGTGCAGCTTCTCCACCACCCGCAAACTGGCGGCGTTCTCGGGCCGCACCGTGACCTCCACCCGGTGGATGCCCATCTCGGCGAACAGGTGGTCGATCACCAGTGCGGCCGCGCGCGGCACGATCCCACGGCCGGCGCTCTCGCGGTCGATCCAGTACCCCAAGGTGGCGCAGCGCTGCGGGCCGTAGAGGATGGGGGCAGCCGTGATCTGCCCGCGCAGCCTGCCGTCGACCACGATGCCCAGCGGCAGCATGGTGCCGGCCCTGGCCTGTCTCTCGCCCCAGCGGCGCAGGGTGGCGAACGGCGGCTGCACCCGGCCGTGCTCGGGATCGGTCGCGTCCCAGGGGCGCAGCCAGGCCGCATTGCGGCGACGCAGAGCGTCGTAGGCGGCGCGGTCACGGCGCTGCAGCGGCCGCAGCACCAGCTCGCGGTCGCGCAGCGTGAGTGGCCACGTGTGCACCATCGGGTCATCGTAGGCCCGGAGGCGAGCCGACGATCCCGGGGCGCGGGCACGATGGGTGTGGGACGCTGTGCGCATGGACGGGGCGCACATCACCGAGCAGAAGCGAGCACTCCGCCGGCGTCTGCGCGAGCAGCGCACGCGCGCCTACGGCGGCCCGGAGGGCACCCGCCGGCGCGAGGTGGAGGGAAGGGCGCTCCTCCGCCATGCCGCTGCCGTGCGCGCTCTGGTCGAGGCCGCCCTGGCCGAGCACGGAACCGCCCGGGTGGCCGCCTACCATCCCACGCCCACCGAGGCCGATGTGATGCCGCTGGCTGCGGAACTGGCCGAACTCGGTGCGCAGCTGGTGTTCCCCGCCGCCGCCGGCCACGAACTGGAGTGGATCACCTGGGACGGGCACTCCGCGTTCGTGCCCTCCCCCGGCAAGGGCTTCGGGCACGAGCCCGACGGCCGGCGACTGGGACCGGGAGCACTGTCAGAGGCGGTGCTGGTGCTGGCCCCGGCCGTCGCCGTGGACCGGAAGGGCACCCGGATGGGCCATGGCGCCGGCTACTACGACCGAGCCCTGCCGCACCGCCCCGCCTCCACGCCGGTGGTGGCGGTGATCCATCCTGCCGAGCTGCTCGAGCCGGGGATCCTGCCGCGCGAGGCGCACGACGTGCCGATCGACGCGGTGCTCACGGCGGAGGGCCTGCACGTGATCTCCGACCACCTGGCACTGCCCCGGGCCCGGCGGTCGTAGAATCGCCTCGGTCGCCGCGCAGCGGCGCCACTTCCACCCTTACTCCCCCTGCCCCTACGGGGCCCCGCACCCGGGACATCGTGAAGGACTGCTCGTGCCCACCTACGTCTATGCCTGCAAGAACTGCGACCACCGCTTCGAGCAGTATCAGAGCTTCTCCGAAAACTCCCTGGTGACCTGCCCTGAGTGCACGCAGGACACGCTGCGCAAGGTGTTCGACAGCGTGGGCATCGTGTTCAAGGGCCCCGGCTTCTACTCCACCGACTCCCAGTCCTCCACCAAGGGCGGCACCCGCTCCCACGGCGCGGAGAGCTCCACGACCTCCTCTGGCAGTTCCGAGAGCGCATCCGCTTCCTCCGGTGCTCCCGGAGCCGGCAGCGACTCCTCCAGCTCGGCGGGGCCCGGCTCGGCGGGGCCCGGCTCGGCGGGGTCCGGCTCGGCGGGGTCCGGATCGGGCTCCTCGACCTCGGGCTCCGGTTCGACCTCCAGCCGTTCCGCCGGCGAGAAGAGCGCCGCCTCGGCCTGACGGCGAGGTTCCTCCCCACCGCTCCTTCGTCCACCGGCGCCGAGGTTCCGGCCCGACGGCAGGGCCCGGTCCATAGCGTGCAGAGCATGCTCTCCAGGATCCGCTCGCAGCTCCCCCTCTACCGGCGTGCCCTGCGTCGCCGCCGGCGAACGCTGATCGTGCTGCTGATCGCGGTGCTCGCAGCCGCAGTGCTGCCCTCGGCACTGCCCACCTCCACGAGGGGCACCACGGTGGTGGTGGCGGCCGCCGACCTGCCCGCGGGGACGACTCTCGCGCCGGAGCACCTGCAGGAGAAGCAGGTGGCCGCGGAACTGGCCCCTGAGGGCATCGCGACCACCGCGGAGTCGCTGCTGGGCAGCACCACCGCACTCCCCCTGACCGCGGGAACGCCGATCCTCCCAGGCACCTTGACGGGGAAGGACTCTGCGGAGATACCCGAGGGGCGTGCACTGCTGGCGGTCTCTGCACCTGTCCAGCTCGCGGATCGTCTGCGGCCGGGGACCGAGCTGGAGATCCACCACTCCACACCGGATCCCACACAGCCCGGCCGGACCTCGGCCACCGTGGTCGAGGTGACCCCGGCCACCGAAGCCGGGGTGGCGGGCCTGACGGATGCCGGGGCTGATGTGGTGGTGCTGGTCACCGTGGCGCGCGGCGATGCCGCGGACGTAGCACAAGCCACACGGGAGGGATGGTCCATTTTGTCGATACTCGGCTAGGGTTCCCGTTCGGGCGCCGGGGTGCGCCTTCGCAGAACCATCCCTACCCAGATAGGAGAAGCCATGAAGGGCTTCAAGGACTTCATCATGCAGGGCAACGTCCTGGACCTCGCCGTCGGCGTGGTCATCGGCAGTGCCTTCACCGCCCTCATCAGCGCCTTCGTCGACAACCTGATCCAGCCCGTGATCAACGTGTTCGGCGGCACCAACGTCGACGGCCTCTCGTTCAAGATCATCCAGGTCAACGAGGCCACCCGTCTCGACCTCGGCGCGCTGCTGTCCGCGATCATCGCCTTCCTGATCACCGCGGCCGTCGTGTACTTCGTCTTCGTGCTGCCGGTCACCAAGGCTCGCGCCTTCGACCGCAAGCGCCGTGGCCTGCCCGAGGAGGACGAGGGCGGCGCCCCCGAGGACGTCGTCCTGCTGGGCGAGATCCGCGACCTCCTCGCCGCTCAGCGCGGCGGTGCCGCCCCCACCCAGGGCAACACCCTTCCCCCGCAGCTCTGATCTGACCTGCGTCGCGGCCTCCGGCCGCAACCGACCCCAGCGGGGCGGGACCATTGCGGTCTCGCCCCGCTGTCGTATCCCGCACCCCTGTCGCCTGCGGTCCCGCTGCCGCCTGCGGTCCCGCTGCCGCCCCTGCGCTCACTGCCGCCTCGCGCCTGGGCCGGGAGCGTCCTGGATGCGATAGCGTCCCGGCGTGGCCTCCGCACAGTCTCACCCCGCCGGGGCACCGTCCCGCCCCGACGCCCCCTCCCCTGCACGAGCGGCGTCCGCGGCCACCGTGCCACTCGATGCGCACGCCGTGACCGCGGTGATCGCCTGGTTCGCCGACGCGGGTCGGGACCTGCCCTGGAGGAGCCCCGGTGCCTCCGCCTGGTCGATTCTGGTCTCCGAGGTGATGCTGCAGCAGACCCCCGTGGTCCGGGTGCTCCCGCGGTGGCTGGACTGGATGGACCGCTGGCCCGCTCCGGCCGATCTCGCATCCGCTCCCACCGCCGAGGTGCTGCGCGCCTGGGACCGCCTGGGCTACCCGCGCCGTGCACTGCGCCTGCAGCAGTGCGCCCGGGCCATCGTGGACGAGCACGACGGGGAGGTGCCCCGCGGCGAGGAAGCGCTGAGGGCTCTTCCCGGCATCGGCGAGTACACCGCTGCTGCCGTCACCGCCTTCGCCCACCACGACCGGGCGGTGGTGCTGGACACCAATGTGCGCCGGGTGCTGGCCCGCACCATGGCGGGGGCCGCCCTGCCGCCACGGTCCCTGACTGTCGCCGAGCGCCGCACCGCCACGCAGGTGCTGCCCGAGGAGCCGGAGCGCTCGGTGGCCTGGAACCAGGCGGTGATGGAGCTGGGGGCACTGGTGTGCACCGCCGGCGCACCGCGCTGCGAGCAGTGCCCGTTGGCGGGCCCCGCCTGCGCCTGGTACAGCGCCGGCAGGCCGCCGGCCGCTGAGGGGTCCCGCCGCGTGCAGGCCTTCGCCGGCACGGATCGTCAGCTGCGCGGGCAGATCATGGCCCTGCTGCGCACCCAGGACCGGGCCACCGAGCAGGCACTGCTGGAACTGGATCCGGGGGACGAGCAGCGCGTGCAGCGCTGCAGGGCCTCACTGGTGGCCGATGGGCTGGCCGTCCCGGACGGCGCGGGGCTGCGCCTGCCCTGAATCCGCCGCCGCGGGCGGCTTGGGAGCTGCGTGGGATGCGGCCCCGGGTGCGGCAGGCCCTTCGGGCATCAGCGTGCGCGGTCCTCGATGACCGCGTGCTCGAGGTCGATGATCATGCGGGTGTTGCCCAGGGTGTTGGGCTTGACCCGAGCCAGGTCCAGGAACTCCGCGACGCCCTCGTCGGCGGAGCGCAGCAGCTGGTTGTAGACCTCCGGATCCACCTGCTCGTCCATCTCCCGGAAGCCGTGCCTGCGGAAGAAATCCACCTCGAAGGTCAGGCAGAACACGCGCTGCAGGCCCAGCTGCATGGCCCGGGCCAGCAGAGCCAGCAGCATCCGGTGGCCCACACCGGAGCCCCGGTGGGACTCCGCGACCGCGAGGGTGCGGACCTCGGCAAGGTCCTCCCACATCACGTGCAGTGCCCCGCATCCCACCAGCCGGCCGTTCTCGTCCTCGGCGACCAGGAACTCCTGAACGGATTCGTAGTAGGAGACCAGGTCCTTGGCCAGCAGGATGTTGCGGTGGGTCAGCGGTTCCACGAGCCCGTTGATGGCGCGCACGTCAGCCGGGCGCGCAGCGCGGATGGTGACGCTCATCGCGAGCCCGTCTCCCCTTCACTGCTGCCGCAGCCTGCGGTTGCCTGCACCCGGTGGGAGCCCTGCGGACCCTCACCGCGAAGATCGGCCGGGGCGTTGAAGGTGCCGAACTCGGCGTCGGTGGCGTCATCGGCGTCGACGCGGTCGGGCACCACCTCGCCCCCACGGGCCGCGCGGCGATCCAGGGCCTTGTGGATCGCGGTGATGATGCGCTCGGCGATCAGGGCCAGCACCACGGCGGCCACCAGGGCCACGCTGACGGCGAGCAGGTGGTGGTCCTCGAACCAGGCTCCGGCCACGGCACCGATGCTGCAGGAGTACACGGCCCAGACGAAGGTGGACAGCAGCGAGCGGGGCCAGAACTGCGTGTGCGGGTAGTGCACGGCCCCGGCCACGAGGTTCACCGCCGTGCGGCCGAAGGGGATGTAGCGGGCGGTCATCAGGAACAGCAGCGCCCGGCGCTGGAGGCCGCGGTCGGCAGCCTCCACTGCCCTGCGGCCCTTGCCCTCTCGCAGGAAGCGGAACCGCTCCCAGCCCACCTTCTTGCCGATCCAGTAGCCGATGTTGTCCCCGGTCCAGGCGCCGATCCAGGCGGCCAGGCCCACCAGGATGATGGAGGGCCGCCCCGAGGTGGACCACAGGGAGGACAGGGTCACGATCGTCGACTCGCCGGGCACGCTGGGGAAGAAGCCGTCAGTGGCGGCGAAGCCGAACACCACCAGGTGCACCCACCAGGCGTCGGCGATCCCCAACACCCACTCCTCGACCGCGCCGGTCCAGGACATGAGCTGATCGATGAACTCGCCCACAGGCGGCCCCTTTCCCTAGCGCATCGGCGGCGGCGCGATCCTCCGGTGCCCGCGCTCCGGCCGGCGCCCGCGGTTGCGGTCGGCGCCCGCGCCCGTGCTCGCGCACTGTACCGCCCCATCCCGAGAGCACTCCCAGGGTGGTACGGACAGGGCCGGCCCCGCCGCTGGGCGGGACCGGCCCTGTGCCGTCAGGAGGTGTGCGCCTCCGCGGCGTCGTCGGACTCGGCGTCCGCATCCGGGTGGGTCATCTCCTCGGCACGGGCCTGCGTGATCGACTCGACGTCCACCTCGTCGGAGATGGGGGTGACCTCGCCGTCGGCACCGCGACGGGCGAAGGTGAGCTCGCCCAGGAGGCCCTCGCCCTCGGAGTCCACGATGATCGCGTCCCCGGCGTGGACCTGACCGAACAGGATCCGCTCCGAGAGGGCGTCCTCGATGTCGCGCTGGATGGTGCGGCGCAGCGGCCGGGCGCCCAGCACCGGGTCGTAGCCCTTCTCCGCCAGGAGCTTCTTGGCCCCGTCGGTGAGCTCGAGAGTCATGTCCTTCTCGGCCAGACGGGTCTCCAGCTTGGCGATCATCAGATCCACGATCTGGACGATCTCCTCCTGCGAGAGCTGCGGGAAGACGACCACATCGTCCACACGGTTGAGGAACTCGGGCTTGAAGTGCTGCTTGAGCTCCTCGTGCACCTTGGACTTCATCCGCTCGTAGTCGGTGGAGAGGTCGCCTCCGGCCTGGAAGCCCATGGAGACGCCCTTGGCGATGTCCCGGGTGCCGAGGTTGGTGGTCATGATGATGATGGTGTTCTTGAAGTCCACCACCCGGCCCTGGGAGTCGGTGAGGCGGCCGTCCTCGAGGATCTGCAGCAGCGAGTTGAAGATGTCCACGTGGGCCTTCTCCACCTCGTCGAACAGCACCACGCTGAACGGCTTGCGGCGCACCTTCTCGGTGAGCTGGCCGCCCTCGTCGTAGCCCACGTAGCCGGGGGGCGAGCCGAACAGGCGCGAAGCGGTGTGCTTCTCGCCGAACTCGGACATGTCCAGCTGGATCAGGGAGTCCTCGTCACCGAACAGGAACTCGGCCAGGGCCTTGGCCAGCTCGGTCTTGCCCACGCCGGTGGGGCCGGCGAAGATGAACGAGCCACCCGGGCGCTTGGGGTCCTTCAGACCCGCACGGGTGCGGCGGATGGCCTGCGAGATGGCCTTGATGGCCTCGTTCTGGCCGATGACCCGCTTGTGCAGCTCGTCCTCCATGTGGAGCAGACGCGAGGACTCCTCCTCGGTGAGCTTCACGATCGGGATGCCGGTGGAGGCGGCGAGCACCTCGGCGATGGTCTCCTCGCTCACGGTGGTGACCTCATCGGACTCCCCGTGGCGCCAGGCCTTTTCCTTCTCGTCGCGCTCGGTCTTCAGCTGCTGCTCCTGGTCCCGCAGGGAGGCGGCGAGCTCGAAGTCCTGACCGTCGATCGCCTCCTCCTTCTTCTTGCGGACCTCCTCGATGCGGGCGTCGAACTCCTTGAGCTCGGGCGGCGCGGTGAGTCGACGGATGCGCAGACGGGCGCCGGCCTCGTCGATCAGGTCGATCGCCTTGTCCGGCAGGAAGCGATCGTTGACGTAGCGATCGGCCAGGTTCGCCGCCGAGACCAGGGCACCGTCGGTGATGGTCACCTTGTGGTGCGCCTCGTAGCGGTCCCGCAGTCCCTTGAGGATCTCGATGGCCAGGGCCACGGAGGGCTCGTCCACCTGGATCGGCTGGAAGCGGCGCTCCAGGGCGGCGTCCTTCTCGATGTGCTTGCGGTACTCCTCCAGCGTGGTGGCGCCGATGGTCTGCAGCTCACCGCGGGCCAGCATGGGCTTGAGGATCGAGGCGGCGTCGATCGCGCCCTCGGCGGCGCCGGCACCGACCAGGGTGTGGATCTCGTCGATGAACAGGATGATGTCGCCGCGGGTGCGGATCTCCTTGAGCACCTTCTTCAGGCGCTCCTCGAAGTCACCGCGGTAGCGGGAACCGGCCACCAGGGACCCGAGGTCCAGGGTGTACAGCTGCTTGTCCTTGAGGGTCTCCGGGACGTCCCCGGCCACGATCGACTGGGCCAGGCCCTCGACCACGGCGCTCTTGCCCACGCCGGGCTCGCCGATCAGCACCGGGTTGTTCTTGGTGCGGCGGGAGAGCACCTGCATGACGCGCTCGGCCTCGTGCTCGCGACCGATCACCGGATCCAGCTTGCCCTCGCGCGCAGCCTGGGTGAGGTTGCGGCCGAACTGGTCCAGCACCAGCGAACCGGCGGGCTGGCCCTCGGCGGGGCCGCCGGCGGTGGCGGGCTCCTTGCCCTGGTAGCCGGAGAGGCGCTCGATGACCTCCTGGCGCACCGCGGCAGGCTCGGCGTTCAGGCGGGACAGCACCTTGACGGCCGTGCCCTCACCCTCGCGCAGCAGGCCCAGCAGGATGTGCTCGGTGCCGATGTAGTTGTGCCCCAGCTGCAGCGCCTCGCGCAGACTCAGCTCGAGCACCTTCTTGGCGCGCGGCGTGAACGGGATGTGCCCGCTGGGCGTCTGATTGCCCTCGCCGATGATGTCGCGCACCTGTTCGCGCGCGGCGTCCAGGGTGACGCCGAGTGCCTCCAGGGCCTTCGCCCCGACGCCCTCGGCCTCGTGGATCAGGCCCAGCAGGATGTGCTCGGTGCCGATGTAGTTGTGGTTGAGCAAGCGGGCTTCGTCCTGTGCCAGGACGACGACGCGGCGGGCGCGATCGGTGAAGCGTTCGAACATGGTCCTCCCCCGTCCGGTGGTGGTGATGGATCGAGACTACGCGTCCCCACCGACGAACCACCGGCCTGTTCGCCGCGGGCGTGACGGGCCCCGATGCGGCATGACACGACGACGGACCCCTCGGTCGGTGCACGTCGGCAGACCGCGACTGCTCTAGAGTGGCCCCCATCACCGTGGCCGAGGTCCCCCGAGGCGCTCACGGCACGCGGCCCCCGGGTGCCCGCGGCGCCACCTCGCCGCACCGATCATCCAAGGAGCACCCATGGGCGCCATCGTCGGCGGAATCATCCTCTTCATCCTGGGAGCGATCGTCCGATTCGCTCTCGAGGTCGACCTGCCCGGTCTCGAATCGTCCACGCTGGGCACCATCCTGATGGTGGGCGGCGCGATCCTGTTCGTGGTGGGCCTGCTGCTGATGCTGAGGTCCCGCAAGACCGTCGTGAACACCCAGAGCGCTCCCGGCCACTCGGTCTCCGAGCGTCGGGACCCCCCTCCCACCGTTTGATCCCCCGCAGCACCCGGCCGCCGCGGCCGGAACAATCGAACGCCGCAGCGCCCGCGGGCCTGCGGCGTTCGTGCTGGTCACGAGGGGACCTGGCAGCGGGTCCTCTCCCCCGATCAGGAAGTCGTCGAGCGCCTGCGCGGGGTCGAGGAGCATTTCGGGGTGCGGGTGCTGCCCGAGTGCTTCGAGGCGACAGGCCCGATCAGCGCGGCCGACGTGCTCGTGCCGGGGGCGCGGGTGTGCTTCTCCGGCACCGCCCACTCGCCCCGGCACGGCTGGCTGGAGAAGGAGCAGCTGCACGCCATGGCCGAGGCGCGCGGGCTCCGGGCCGTCGCGACCCTCACCAAGACCCGGACGGATGTGCTGGTCGTCGCCGAGGCCGGCTCGCAGTCGACCAAGGCGAAGAACGCGGCGAGGCGGGAGAACCCGGTGATCACGGCAGAGGAGTTCCTGGAGTGGGTGGGATGAACCGCAGCGACGAGGCGAGGACCGACGTGGATGATACGGAGGACGAGGACCGTTACCTGATCATCCGGGGACGGAGATGGCGACGCACGGACCCGGCGCTGGGCGCCGACGTGGTCCGTGCGCTGAAGAGCCATCTGGGCAGAGCCCGCTCCGAGGTCGGGCGAGCCGGCCGCGACGACGACCAGGCGAGCGTCCGATCAGCTCGAGACCGTGTCCAGCTCGCGAAGGAAGGCCTCGGAGAGCGCGGCCCCGCATGGTGGGAGCGCCCCGAGGACGAGCGCCGCCGTCAGGCCGCGGATCGACTCGCTCGGCTCGAGCGGCCGGACACCTTAGCCCGCGATACCGACACGGACGAGGACGGCGGGGAACAGCCCCACCATGGTGAGCGTCCAGAGGGCATGGACGAAGAGCGCCCCGCTAAGTGAGCCGGAGGTCTCGCGGGCCCACATCGCCACCGGTCCCAGCAGGAGGGCCATCACCGCGAGAGCAGGGCTGCCGGTGCACAGCGTGACGAGGCCGTACACCGCGGTGGGGACCACCCAGCGGGCCCGGCCGGTGAGCAGCCGAGGCAGCGCACCGCGGAAGAACACCTCTTCAGCGGCGCCCGCCACCAGCGCGACCGCGAGCACGCCCCACCGTCCGTCGGCCGCTGCGGCGACGGGACCGGCCACCCACGGGGCAGTGGCCGGGACACCGGCCAGGACCAGACCGCCCGCCATCGAGGCCGCGGCCAGACCGACGCCCGCGGCGGCCACCGCGACCTTCGGTGCGCGCCCCGGGGCCCGGCGGTCGAGATCCGAAGGTGCCAGGCGCATGATCAGCAGTCCGCCGACAGTCCAGGTCAGGGCGATTCCCAGTGCCCAACCGGCGACGGTCCCCGGCCCCTCGCCCTCGGCGCGCAGCGACGCGGCCAGGAGCGGCGCAGCCACCACGACGGCGAGGCCGACCACCCACCACGCGCCGGGACGGGAGGCGGGACGATCAGGGCTCATGCGCCAAGCGTACGAGGCCGCTCGCCGCGACAGGGCGAGTCCGGTCTTGCTCGAGAGCGCCGGCACACAGCACCCACGGCGTGTACGACATCGGCGGGGGCGAGGTCATCGCCTATCCGCAGCTCGTCGAGAAGGCCACCGGACGTGGGCCGCAGCCCCCGCGAGCGGGATCCGCTCGCGGTCATGCCCGGCGAGGCACGGATCTCGCCGATCACCGGCCCGATGGCGGCGACGCCGATGCGCAGGTTCAGCTCGATCAGGATCAGTCCAACGCCGGGCAGCTGCAGGGCTGAGCTGCCGCGGGGCCGTGCGGCGGGCCGCTGCACTGCGGGGCGCCGGGAGGCGGTCACTCATTGCAACCTACGCTCCTTGGTCGGCGGACATGCAACCCGCGTCCGGAATCGTGTGGTCCGCGGAGTGGTCCGCCGCGTTCCCGGTGGTCGTCGGGAGGTGCGCCGGTCCGGCGCGGGACGATGATCTGTCGGACGCCCGCCCTACTCTCCCCCCATGATCATGATCCTCGGCGAGGAGCCGACGCCGCCGTACACGGAGCCGCGGGGTACGTGTCCCGACTGCGGATCCGCCCGCGTGAGGCACCATCTGCTCGGCATGGCGGACCCGCGCACGGACCCTCCGCCCCCCGACTGGGTCGACTGGCACGGCTGCCTTCTCCCGTTCGGGGACCGGTCCTGCGAGGAGTGCGACAACTTCTGGCGCGTGGGGTGGCTGGAGGAGCCGCATGCTCCGATGCGCCTCGTCTCCGCGGACGGTGCGGCCTTCGCCCTCTTGCCGGTTCCCGACCTGGAGGACGACGGCGTGGTCGAGGTCGACATCGAGCTGCTGACCTCGGACCGGCTGGTCCGCTATCTCCATCGCGCGCCGGAGGAGGGGGCGCTCTCCCGGCTCGGCGGCATGCTGCAGGACGCCGCGAAGGCCGACCTGCCCGAGGTCGAGGTCCCGTCCTTCCAGGATGAAGAGTCGGAGCTCGCGGTGCTCGTGCTCGACTCCGACCCCCTGACCGTGACCCTCGAGATCCTGGTCGCCAAGGAGCCGGGCAGTGAGGAGCGCGAGGTCGATGCGGTCGCCTTCGACGTCACCCGCGCCGACCTCATCTCCGCCTCCTATCAGATCTGGGCGTGGGAGGAATGAGCCACCTCGGAAACCTCCTGGAACTTCCGGAGGGGTCGCGCCTCACGGGCGTGACCCTCCACGACGTCGGCATCATGCCGAGGCACCTCTGGATGGCCGCGCACCTGCAGGTCGTGCTCCTGCCGGAGACGGCGGAGCCGTCGGCGAGCGCGGGAGCTCTCAGTGCCTTCCTCCCCGAGGTCTTCGCGAGCCTCCATGGCACCTCGCCCGACGGCGGGAGCTGGGCTGCGTTCCTGCTGCTCCCCCGCAGCGACCGATAGGTGATCCCTCGCGACGTCATAGCCCTCGCGCCCCTGCGCCGCGCGCTGGGGCTGCTTGGACTGGACGGGGCGGCGGCGAGGAGCATGCCACTGACCGCGAAGGCCCTGCAGGGGATGTACTGGCAGAGGGACACGCCCGACACCGACAGCTGGCCCGCCGAGGAGATGCTCCTCGGCCTGCTCGTCGAGCTGACCGGGGCGCCGCTGAAGGATGCGGTGGAGTTCGCGACGCGCGGCGGAGCGGAGTGGGCGCCATCAGGTCAGCGGGAGCGGCTGGTGTCGCTGCTGGAGTCGTGGTCCGTGGGGTGAGGGACTGCGGGTTCGGCTGACGCTGGGGTCCGGGGTGGCGCGGCCTCAGAAGAGGCGCGCCTGCCCGGGAAACCCACTATTGAGCACTCGTTCCTCCATCGCGGCGAGATGCTTGGTGCTGCTGACGACCTCCGCGTCGGCCCAACGAATCGCAACACGATTCCCGGCACGGGTGACGAGGCGGGTCGCCGTCCAGCGTCGCCCCGCGGTTCTTTGCCCCTGCTGGACCCTCCTTGCATCCCGCAGGGTGCCGGTGACGACCCCGATCCGGAGGATCACGACGGCGAGGACTCCCAGAAGCCCCGGGAGAAACCACAGAACGAGGATCAGGGCGAGCAGCAGATCCACGGAGAAGCTGAGCCCGATGAAGACCCATGAGCTCACCACCTCTATGCGATTCGGATCCGGTTTTCTTGACGCACTCGCGAACACCAGCATGGCCGCAGACATCGCACCAGCTACGACGACGGATCCGGCGAGGACGAGCGTGGGCAGTGGATCGAACGACGGCGGGTGATCCCGAGAGACGATCCGGACGACGACGATCGGGAGCACAACGCACACCACCGTCTGCGCAGCGCCGCCCACCCCAGCGGTGACTACGGGATGCAGTGTCGGCAATCCCGTGAGCGCCTCTGCCTGGTCTTGTGCGTGCTCGTTCCGTCGTTGTGCCCGCCTCAGGAGCAGATAGTCCGGGCCCGGCTGGAAGGTCGCGATGAAAACAGCGATCGCGAGCATCGTCAGGTACACCGGCACGGCGACGAAGAGCGCCGCTCCCGCCTCCGCTGATCCGATCGCACCGAGAACGAGGAGCAACATCGCGGGCGACAGTGCCGCGCTGGGAAGGACGCCGAGAAGAAGGAGGGCATCTCGCACCCCGGCTTCCTGCTCCTGGTCCCCCAAAGCCATCTGACCTCCCACGATGGCGACGAGCACACCGAACTGCACGGTCGCGACGGCACCGAAACCCCAGCCCAGGTGTCCAGAGATCGTCGCACCAGCATTCACAGCCCACTGCCCGATAAACGGATCATCCGAACCCTCGCGGTCGAGCATGAGCGCGAGCGAGAAGAGAACAGGTCCCGCACCGAACACCGCCACCATGCCGCCGACGAATCTGACCGCAGACCGCACGGACGTCCTAGCCGGCGCGAACGACCCTGTCACCGCAGCTCTTTTCCCCATGCTCATCCCCCGTCCGCCCCGCGGAGAATCTCAGAGAGCTCCCTGCTGCTCGCCCTCCGCGACTCCGCCGCCTGCACGTTGTCGAATCTCCATTCTGGAGCACCCCGAGCGTGCCTGCGGGCTGTGACAGACGACGTGTGCGGTGGTTCCTCGCCCGGCGAGGAACCGGATGTCTCCGCCAGGGTGCGCCCCCGTCCTTCACCCCTTCGCCGCGGAGACGTCCTCGCCGAGCTCGGTGACGTACGCGGCGAAAATGTCCTCGCGCAACGCATCGATCTTCTTCTTCAGGGTCTTGCGCTGCTTCGCTGTGGAGCCCGCGGCGGCCAGAGTCTTCGCGGCACCGGTGGCCGCGTCGAGCTTGGCGGACCAGGCGGCCGCCTGAGCGGCCTCCTGCTCGTCGTCGGCCGATTCGGTCAGCAGCGCGACCTGCTCGTGCAGGGCCTCCACCGTCGCGAGCATCGCCTCGGGCGTGGCCTTGTCGTTGTGCTTGAGCCTCGCGAACTGCTCCTTCACGAAGTGCGAGATCTCCGGGTTGTCCTTCATTGTCTGCACGACCCGGATCACGATCGGCGTGGCCGTACTGAGGACGGCGATCGCCATCGCCAGCCCGCCCTTCGTCGTGCCCACCTGTGCGGGTTTCCTCGCCACCATTGCTGCTCCCCTCGTCGAGTACAGCGACACTGTCGACGTGCACGCCGCGGCTGAGCAGCGGCGGGTCGGTGCGGCGGAGGTAGTCCATCAGCGCCCGGGACGTACCGGCCCGGTCTCGTAGGCGAGCACCACGAGCGCGGCGAGGTCGCGGGCACCGAGCCTGGTCAGCAGGCGCCTGACGTAGGTGCGGGAGGTGGCGGGGATGAGGAAAAGCTCCGCGGCGATCTCTGCGTTGGTCAGGCCACGGCCGACGGGTCAAGTGGTGCCGTCCTCGACCAGAACGCGCCCTGCGCGCGGTCAGTTCTCTGGAGGGCGCCAGTCGTACGTCGTCGGCCGGCGCACCTCGTGGAAGGTGAGGTCGGGGTCGTCAGCGTCGACGAGGTGGATCACCAACCACTGGTCGTAGTACTCGCCGATCCCGGCGTTCCTGGGCAGATCCTTCCGCTGGATCCACAGCTGGTACCGCCCGCGCGAGGAGGGGCCGACGTCCACCGGGATGACGCGATACTCGCCGGGGTAGGTATACCTGACGATCTCCTCCACGTCCTCGGGGCCGACGGGGAGCAGCCACGCGGGCTCCTGCCGTTCCCACTCCGGACCGGGAGACGTCGGGGTGCGCGCCAGGAGCACGTCACGGCCGCGGATCCGGAGTAGCGCATACTCCTCGCCGCGCCAGGTGGCGTACGGGCCGGGGTCCTTCATCGTCGTCACGGGGTCCATCATTCCTGGTCGGCGGCGCCACCCGCGCTGTCGAGCTCGAGGACCGCGAGATCAACGGGCAGCGGATGGACCTGACCGGCGTCGACGAGGTTGTCCACGAGGGCGACGCCGAGATCTGGTAGGTGCACAGCAGCCAGCGCATCCCCACAGCGTCCCCATCCACGACGTCCAGTTCCGGATCCTCACGATCGACGGAGACGCCCCTCCCCCTGAGCTCGCCGGGCCGAAGGACACGATCTACCTGCTGCCGAACGTCCGCTACCGGCTGCTGGTGCGCTTCGCGGACTACGCCGACCCGCACGTGCCGTACATGTACCACTGCCACATGCTGCTGCACGAGGACGAGGGGATGATGGGCCAGTTCGTGGTCATCGAGCAGGGGCAGGAAGGGATGGTGGGGGTCGCGGGGATGGAGGGGCATGGGCATGGGTGACGGGTGATGCGGGGACGGCTCCCGGCCAACCCATCAGATCTTGCGCGTGCAAACAGTTCACGTCGGACACCAGGACCCAGTACCGCCAGCGCCGCCGCCATTATCTACTTTCAGCGTCTGACTCCCATCGTCAGAGCGGCTTCTTAGGATGCACCTATGACGACGATCCCGCAGGCCCTGATCGATGCACACAAGCAGTGGGTCAACGCAGGTAAGCGCCCGCAGGGCGCGTTCCGGTGGCGTCCTGAGGCATGGGAACGACGCTTCTCCCGTCGCGGCGGGCTCATCATCTCGGGTGTCGACGCGGCCGAAGCCGTCCGGACCATCTCAATTGCCGCGAAGACGCGATTCAACGGCAACGACGAGCTGATCGACCGTGACCTGGTCAGGTCGCTCCATGCTCCAGATCTGCTGCGCCCCGGAGGCTCTGACGACACCCGGGCCGTGGTCACGGCGTTCATCGCAGCGATGATCTGGGGCTACGGCGCTACGGGTTATGGGCCGTATCGCACCGAGCGAGTGCTCACTGCGGATCCCGAAGCGGTCCGTCACCTGTGCGAGATCGCGCGGATCGCGCAAGATCCCAGTCGCGAACAGCTTGATGCGTTCTCCGCGGTCGCCGACAAGAAGCGTCACGGCGAACTGAAGTACCTCGGTCCCGCGTTCGGCACCAAGTTCCTCTACTTCCTCACCTCTGCCGCCGATGGGGTGAGGTCGACCCCGGTCATGGACGCGGTCGTGCGGCGCTGGTTCTCGATCGAGGCAGGTGTCGCGCTTACGACGAGCTGGTGGGACAGCACGAGCTACGCAACCTTTCTCGAGGCGCTCGATGATTGGGGAGCTGCGCTGGCCGAGGAGGCTGACGGAGATGCGCTGGCACGCGACACGGTCGAGCTGCTCATCTTCGCTAGCGCTCGCGGAGATGCGTGGTCCTGGGTACCCGGTACTGAGGTCGCTGCCATCGAGGACAGCACTGTGGATCAGCTGCTCGACGTCCTACAGGGAGACATTGCCGAGCTGTCCGAGCGAAGCGGATCTACCCGAGGGCCGGAGCTCCTCGCCCAGCTGGCAGATTGGGTCGCCGGGGTGGGCCGCGAGGGGGAACAACTAGTCCGGTAAACGCCGCGAACGGCGTGAACACGAAACCCGGAGGGATCTTCTCCTCCGCTCCGGGGCTTGCTCACTCCAGTCTCCACTCTGCGGACTCGGCCTTGGGAACTCATGGATTGTTCAGCGTCGTGTCCGACGCTACCTGCGGCCGACAGAGTTCAGATTCTCGACCTCACCCTCCAGTTCTCAGACGGTGCGCAGCCGGCGCGACTGGTAGAGGTACTCACCGATGAGGCGAATGAACTCGTCCGCGCGATCGCTCTCCCCCGTCAACGCACCCGTGAGCTTGCCGAACGCGCCCTCGTTGAGCACGGCTGCATCTGTAAGCGTCTCTCGGAGGTCGGGCGAGCTGAGGAACTGGTCCTGGGCGTTGAAGTCGATCTGCTCGACGATGCGTGGATCTTCCTCGGCCATTCCTGCTGCAGCGACAACGAATCCTTCGATCTGCGGATCAGCGAACTCAGAGCCGAACAGCGCGTTGATCTTGGAGACGACCTCGGACAACAGTTCAAGCTGCGGGTCCTGGCGCGAGGCTCCGGTACCGACGCCTGTGAAACCTCCTTCGAGCCCTGGAGTGTCTTGATTCCCGCTGATTCCGATCTTGGCAGTACCCTGATCGATCTGGCGGACGCGGCGCAGCTCGAGCCCGGAGACGTCCGCATCGACAGGCATGTCCTCTGAAGGGAGGATCCGCACGAGCTGGCGCAGGAACTCGGCGAGCTTCTCGAGGTCGCTGGTGGCGTAGTCGACGACCTGCGACATGAAGTCGTAAAGCCGCACATATGAGCCACAGTCCTTCTTGAACGTGCGCAGCACGTCGAGGGCCTGATCATCGGAATCCGAACGAGCTTCTTCCCACCTGGCCACATACTCGTCACGTGCCGGGGCCACCGCAGCCCCCAGCGCCTCGTGCGACTGCTTCGGCGTCCACCAGGCCTCGGCGTAGCGCTCGATGTCCGCAGGGGTGAAGATGCGCGCCTCAAGAAGCTTCGTCGCGAGCCGGTGGACGAGGTTCGGGTCCGTCTCGGTCTCGACGTGGGCCTCGAGGTAGTAGGTCAGGAACGCTTCGCGGATCTCGTGAGGGTCGTTGGCGAAGTCGAGTACGAAGGTGCGGTCCTTCACCTCACCGGAGGGCGCGCGGTAGGTGCGGTTCAGCCGCGAGAGGGTCTGCACGGCGTGCACGTCTGGGAGCTTCTTGTCGACGTACATCGCGCACAGCAGCGGCTGGTCGAAGCCGGTCTGGAACTTGTCCGCGACCAGCATGAACCGGTACTCCGGCCGGCGGAACTCCTTGGCGAGGTCGGAGCCGAGTCCCGGGTTCATCGACGCCTCGGTGGCATCAACGATGCCGTACTCCTCGTCGCTGATCTTGTCGCTGAACGCCACGATCGACTGGTAGCCGTACCCCTTTTTCGCGAGGTACTTGTCGGTCTCGATCTTGTAGCGGACCGCGGCCTGGCGGGAGTCGGTGACCACCATGGCCTTCGCATGCCCGTCGAGCAGGTGCGCGACGTTCGCCCGGAAGTGCTCGACGATGATCTCGACCTTCTGCCCGACGTTGGTGGGGTGGAGGTTCGCGAACCGCATGATCTTCCGCGTCGCAACCTTCGGGTCCACATACCGATCCGCATCCCCGACGGGACGGCCGGCGCTGATTTGCGTGACCAGGCCCTTGTCGTCGCGCTGCTCGATCTCGAAGGCAGTCTTGTAGGTCTGGTAGCCGCGCAGCACGTCGAGGATGAAGCCCTCCTCGATCGCCTGCCGCATCGGGTAGACGTCGAACGAGACGGGCAGTCCGTCCTCACCGGGCCGCCCGAAGAGGGTCTTGGTCTTGTGCTTCGGGGTCGCGGTGAACGCGAGCAGGGAGACGTTCCGCGCTCCGGCCCGGGCCGCGGTCTCCTCGGCGATCTGCCGCTCCCGGGCGACGTCCTCCTCGACGACCTGGTTCACGACGTCCTGGCTGTCGAGCTCGTTCTCGTCGGTGACCTGGCCTCCCTCGGTGAGCACCTTCTTCAGGTCGGCCGCGGTCTTGCCGGACTGCGAGGTGTGCGCCTCGTCGATGATCACGGCGAAGTTCTTGTCGCCGAGCGTCGTCTCGAGCAGCCCCTTCACGTAGGGGAAGGTCTGGATCGTGACGACGACGATGAGCGCTGAGCCCGTGAGCGCATCCAGCAGCGCGCGGGACTTCGAGCCGCCCGAGCGGCGCACAGCCACCGAGTCGATGACCGCGACGGTGCCGACGGTGTCATCGACCTGCTCGACGGCCTGCTGCAGCTGCGCATCGAGCACCCGACGGTCCGAGACGATGAGGATCTTGTCGAAGACCTTCTCGTTCGAGCGGTCGTGCAGTCGCGCAAGTCGGTGCGCCGTCCAGGCGATGGTGTTCGTCTTCCCAGAGCCGGCGGAGTGCTCGATGAGGTAGCGTCGCCCGGGGCCCTCCTCGGTGATCTCGTCGACGAGCTTCGTCACCGCGCGCCACTGGTGGTAGCGGGGGAACATCAGCGCGGTCGAGCGCTTGAGCTTGCCGGTGGTCGGGTCCTCGTCGGTCTCGGTCTTGAGGAACATCTGCGAGCCGAGGATCTGGAGCCAGGCGTCGCGCTGCAGCACCCGCTCCCAGAGGTACGAGGTCGCGGCGCCCTCGGGGTTTGCGGGGTTCCCCGACGCGCCGGTGTCGTCGTGCCCGCGGTTGAAGGGCAGGAAGTAGGTCTTCTCGCCGGCGAGCTTCGTGGTCATGTGCACCTGGTCGTCATCGACCGCGAAGTGCACGAGCGCGCGGGTGCCGAAGCCGAACAGCGGCTGCCCGGCCGGGTCCCGGTCCTTGCGGTACTGGGTCACAGCGCTGCGCCACTGCTGCTTGAAGAACGACTTCAGCTCGAGCGTCGCCACCGGCAGACCGTTGACGAAGAACACCAGGTCGATCGAGCGGTTGTCCCCGCGCTTCGGCGAGAAATGCACCTGGCGCGCAACCCGGAGCCGCACCTTGCGATAGTGCTCGGTGACCTCACGGTTCAGCGTCGTCGCGGGCTTGAACTGGCACATCCGCAGGTGCGCGGTCGCGCCGCGAGTGTGCGAGAACTTCCGCCGCAGCACGTTCAACGTCCCGCCACCCGAGGACATAGGCGTGTCCAACCGCGCCACGAGCGCGGATTCCAGCGCCGCACGGTCGGCCTGCTCCGCACCAGTACCGACGCGCACGACTTTCGCGTACTCGTCCGGCTGAGTCTCCTGCAACCACCAGTGGATGTCCTTGGGCCAGATCGCGCGCGAAGCGTCGTAGCCGGCGTCGTTCGGGCTGTACTCCCAGCCGTGGGCTGAGAGGTACTCCGCGATCTCCGTCTCAAACGCTTCCTCGCGCGTGCCGTCCACTGCCATCTCGTTCAGCTCGCCTTCTGTGCGGCCGTGCGCACGTCGATCTGCCCGGTCACCGCAGCCGTGATCAGCGCCGAGCGACGTTCATTCGCCAGCGCGATGTGCTCCTCGGCTTTCGCGATGAGTGTGTCGATACGAGAAGTCTGCTCGTCTAGGTGATCTACGATCTCGTACTGCTTAGATTCCGGATGCAAGGGAACCAAAACGGATCCAATAGTCGAACCATTCAGGTTAGAGAGTCCCGTTGAAGTCGTCGACAGCAGATCGAACTGCTCCCGGACCGCCCGTGAATTCAAGCAATACCAAAGAAACTTCGGCGATGTTCCAGAACGAGCACGAAGTCGCTGCATGAAATTGCCGAAGCACGCAGACATGGACGACACATGTTCGTCGACAAGTGTCGTTTTGCCGATATGCTTCGAACTTCCACTTGTCTTAGTGACCAGGAGATCACCAACTTCAAGGAGCGCAGCCTTGAACTCCTTCGCAGTAAGCGATCGACGCGCGGGGTCTTCGATGCGCCACCTTCCATCAACTGTTTGCTCAGTCGATCGAAGCACTACCGTCCCTTCACTGCGAGCCGCATCCTCACCCCATACGCCACCATCATTCCTGTCCAGTAAGTTCTTCAGGCGAGTATGGCCAAGACTGCCGGAATCCAGCTCGCGATCAACAACAGATCTGCGTCGCTCACGAAGAGTTGCCGCCAGCTCCTCCTGCTTTTCTACGAGCGCATCGATCTGGACCGTCTCGTGGTCGAGGTAGTCGGCGATGGCGCGCTGCTCGTCGAGAGGTGGCAAGGGGAGTGGCACTTTGGCAAAGGTCGAGTACTTAATCGACTGCCCATCCCTCAGTTGATCCGTAGTTGAGCTAAGTTCCCGAATGTACGCCAAAGACTTTAGCGTCCAGCGGTAGTATGCAGGCAGCACGTTACGCCCTCGGGGCGACAATACGGTGTATGCCATACTAACCTTCCCGGGGAGGCTCGACCATTCGATCCCGCCCTGAAAGCTTCGAAGATGGATGACAAAATCATTGGCTTCGACGTGCTTCATATTGTCCTGGCCTTCAAGATTTAGTACGACACGAGTCCCAGTGATCCGCATATATTCTTCTTGAGGAAGGATTCCGAACTTCTGCGAAGGCGTTAAATGGACATCTGTAGTCCTGGACCTTTGACGCCGCTCAAGGAAAGCGGCCTTTGCTGGAATAATTTCCCAATTTGACGGAATCGCATCCAGCCATCCCGGGCACGGATTGCAAGTGCTTTTCACGCCTCAACCTCCCGCAGCAGCTCCATAATCTCGCCAACGACGCGCTCGAGGTCGGCGTCGATCTCCTCGAGCGGCCGGGGTGGTACGTATTCGTAGAAGTGCCGCGTGAATGGGATCTCGTAGCCGGTCTTGGTCTTGGTCCAGTCGATCCAGGCGTCGTCGACGTGCGGCTTCACCTCGGCGTCGAAGTAGTCCTGCACGGTCTCTTGGAACGCCCCGTGGGTCTTCGGGTGCCCACCCCAGCCGAACGGCACGTTCTCGGTGTCACGCAGCGCGGCGTCCGGTTCGAGTTCGCCCTTCTGCTTGCCGGTCTGCACGCGGCAGTAGTCGGCTTTCCCATCGTGGACGCCGATCACTTGCCAGAGTGTCTTGCGCTGAGCCGGCGTGAGCTTCACGCCCAGGTCGCCGAGATGTGCACCGAGCGCGCGGTTGAACTTCTCGCGGTTCAGGTACCGCTCCTCGCCGAACGACTCGAGCGCCTCAGTGAGCCCGGTGATCTTCCCGAGGGTCTTGTGCTCAGTGACAGCGCTGATCGTCTCGGGGATGCATTCGAAGCGCAGCTGCAGCGGCCGCTCGACGGTCACCGTCCAGTAGGCGAAGTCGCGGTTCGAGAACGTCTTCACGGGCACCTGTTGCTCGCTCTGCTCGTCCTGGGTTCCGGCGAACGCGCGGATGACCCGCTCGCGGTCCTGCTCGGTGATCTCGAGGCGCTTCGAGCCGATGGACTTGCGCAGCTTCGTGCCGAACTTCGAGGCGTCGATCAGCCGCACCGTGCCCTTGTGCTCGGCGACCTTGGCGTTCGAGAGAATCCACAGGTAGGTCGCGATGCCGGTGTTGTAGAACATGTCGTTCGGCAGCGCCACGATCGCCTCGACGAGGTCGCGCTCGAGCAGGTGGCCGCGGATCTCCGAGGGTCCGGAACCGGCGCCGCCGTTGAACAGCGGAGAGCCGTTGAGGACGATGCCGACCTTGCCGCCGCGGCCGGTGTCGTCCACGTCGCGCATCTTCGAGGCCGCGTGCAGCAGGAACAGCATCGCCGCGTCGCCGACGGCCGGCAGGCCCGGTGCGAAGCGTCCCTGACCGCCGCGGGCGTGCTCGCCCTTCACCTCCTGCTCGACGGCCTTCCAGTCTGTGCCGAAGGGCGGGTTCGAGAGCACGTAGTCGAAGCGGCGGTCCTCGAAGCGATCGACGACGAGGGTGTCGCCCTGGCGCACATTGGACGGGTCCTGACCTTTGATGAGCAGATCGGCCTTGCAGATCGCGTAGGTGCGCGGGTTGATCTCCTGGCCGAACAGCGCCGTCGAGGCGTCGGGGTTCAGCTCGTGGAGATGCTCATCGGCGACGGTGAGCATGCCGCCGGTGCCGACGGTCGGGTCGTAGATCGAGCGCACGGTGCCGCGATCGCGCAGCGCCTCAGTGTCCTCGGCGTAGACCAGGTCAACCAGCAGCCGCACGACATCGCGCGGCGTGTAGAACTGGCCCGCGCCCTCGTTCGCGGACTCCGCGAAGCGGTAGATGAGGTTCTCGAACAGGTCGCCCATGTCCGCGTTCGACACGGCATCCGGCGACAGATCGATGCCCTCGAAGTGCCGGACCACCTGGGCGAGCCGGTTCCGCGCATCGAGCGTGCGCAGGACGTTCTCGAAGTCGAAGGACTTGAACACGTCGAGGTTCGCGGAGAATCCGCCGACGTAGTCGATGAGATTCTCGGCGAGGTTGTCGGGGTCCTGCAGAGCCTTCTTCAGCGAGTAGTCGCTCGTCGTCCAGAACGACAGCCCAGAACTGTCCTCGGTGCGGGTCTTGAGCTTCAGGTGCGTGCGCCGCTGCTGCTCACCTGGGTAGCTCGAGACGATGTCGGCCATCACCTCGCGGTGCGGCTTCATCACGCACTCGAGTCGCCTCAGCACGGTGAACGGCAGGATCACGGAGCCGTACTCGGCCTCGCTGTAGGGGCCGCGGAGCGTATCAGCGACGCTCCAGACGAAAGCGGAAAGGCGTGACACGGTCGCTAGAACTCCTGGTCTGGAATGGCGTTTGCTCGTGGGCCGATCCTATCGACGTGGCCGACAGTCGAGAGGGCTGTCCCCTTCGTTGACCCGGTTGCGCAACTGGGTGGGTCCCGCTCCCAGCGCACGACGGAGCAGTGGGGCTTTGGGTGACAGCTCTAGCCGTTCAGGGACCTCGCACGATGCCTGCGGACCAGTCCCCTAGTAGTTCGTCGAACACTTCACGCCGAGACGTTTCCCGTCGCGTTGCGAAGTTCCCTGTCGTCACCACCTCCGGGAGATCGTCGGTCGCAAGTTCCACGACGAGTCCGAGAAACAGCTCTTCGAGGGTCCACTCCGCAACATCGCCAGACCCTGCGTAGGCCTCGGCAAGGAGGTTCGGGGGAAAGGCGATGCCCCTGAAACGTCCGGCGCGCGTTCCGGTCAGGTCAAGAGCTCGACGGAGCAAGGCATCAGCCGCTGGGCCGGAGTTCACCTGAGTGATGTCGTGGCGGGCGCGTTGCGCCGTGGCAAGCCAGGTAGCTCCGTCAGGGCGGTACCCGGCGATAGAAGCGAGCCGAGTGGGCAGGAATGACGAGATCGCCCCGGCGAGGGAGTGCGGATCGGTCGTCGACTGCGGTGTGAGGACGTGGAAGTAAATGGCACCCACCTGGAGCGATTCCTCGCCCGGTGCTGTGGGCAAGGCTTGATCCTCGGGATACAGCACCACGTCGGTCAGGCGCGATCCATCCTCGAGGTCGAGCACCATTCCGAGCCGGCTCATCGCTGCCACTCCTCGAGCTGGTGAGCCATGTCCACGAGACTCTGCCTGGGTGTTTCGAAGGAGATGCCGTCATGGTCGGGCAGATCGGCCTCGAGATCATGCAGCACCAGGAACTCGAGGTGCACATCCGCTTTGGTCGATCCCTTCACGAGGACCGCGAGTCCCGCCGTGTCGTCCTGCACCGTGGGCACAGTCTGCTCGGGGTACGGCTCGGTGGCCATCTGTATGAGTGCCTCAGCGAGGGCGGTGGTGGTCCTCGCCTCGAGCGGCCTCGCCAGGTACCGGACGAGACGATCTGGGGATAGGAGCTCAATGTCCACGACGAGCTCTGTGCTCCCGGTCAGGTCGGGCACTGGTAGCAGAGCGAATGCCGCGCCCGCGGCGGCGAGAAGCCGCGCAGGCTCCCGGACAGCGAGAGTGCGTGCAGCCCCCGCCGCAGCACGACCTCCGCTCGGTGGGTCGTCCGTCCCCTGAGCGTGCCGCGGAGGCTTCTCCCTCATGACGAGGCCTTCGACGTACGCAGCGCTGTTTGGTGCACCTTGGTCTTCGTCGCGACCACGAGTCCGAGCCGCTTCGCGAGCACCGGATGGTCAACCTCCAGCCGCCTGAAGATCCCGCTCGACTTCACCTTCGTGATCAGCTCCTGCAGGAGGATCACCTCGAATGCCGCAGCGTCCGACCACCGGACATCCTTCCGGTAGCCGATGACGGCACGGGCGCGGGTACGGTTCGCGAACTTCTGCAGACGCTTCTCGTCCGCCTTGAGCGTGGAGCAGGACGCGAAGTAGATGACTTTGCCTGAGCAAGCACCGGCGAGGACGTCTTCGAGCTCGTCCAGGGTGAGCCCGCCGTTCTCGTCACCGCTCAAAGAGATTTCCGCTTTCTTCCCGTGCATGGCGAGCCAGAGAACGGGGAAGTCCGCGTACTCGTCCGAGGTCCATTTCTCGAGGTAGTACTCGAATTCAGGACGCGTCACCACGTCGCGGTGTATCCACTGAGCGACCTCGAGTTGTTCGAGCAGCTCGAGGACGGGGCGCACACTCAGACGGCGGGTTAGGTCGCTGTCCCACTCGCCTTCGAGGCAGAAGATGCCGGGCAGGTCTTCACGCATGGATGCTCTTTTCCTCGCTGATCAGGTGGGCACACCGTAACGGCTCGACACGTCGCTCCACGTCGGACTCCGGGAAAAACTACCAGCTGTCGGATCTCGTCGTTACCGTGGCGCCATGGCGATCAATCGCAGCCTCCTGATGTTCCAGACCGTCGAGGACCTGCTCGGTCCGGGACGGACCCCTCTGCGGATCCCGGACTTCCAGCGGCCGTACTCCTGGACCCCGCAGCACGCCCGGCAGCTGGTCACCGACATCGCCTCCGCCCGGGAGCGCCGCCCGGAGCAGCCCTACGTGATGGGCACGATGATCCTGCTGCAGAGGCCGGGCGAGGATCACTTCGAAGTGGTCGACGGGCAGCAGCGCCTTCTCACCCTGCACATGCTGCGCACCTTGCTCCGCGACGGGAGGCTGCGAGATCTCGCCTCCGGCACGACGCCGATCCATCGCGTCTACCAGGGGCTCGCCCGGCTCGTCGAGAAGATGCAGGACAAGGCTGGCTACCTGCGCTTCCTCGACTCCCGAGCCCAGGTTCTACGGATCGTCACCGATGACGAGGACGAGGCGTTCCAGTTCTTCGACTCGCAGAACTTCCGTGGCAAGGCCCTGCGCCCCCACGACCTGCTCAAGGCCTTCCATTTGCGGGAGATGGTCGCGACCACGGCTGCCGAGCAGCGGGCCGTGGTCGAGCAGTGGGAGTCGGCCGAGGAGAATGACCTCGACCGACTCTTCGGCACCTATCTAGCTCGCATCCACTGGTGGAGCCGGAATCTTCCTGCCCATGCCTTCACCGCCGAGGATCTCGACCTCTTCAAGGGCGTCAGCCGTTCCACGCCCCGTCTGCCGGCCACCGAGTACCACCGCGCCGCGAAGACGGTTCTTCCCGGGGTCCAGCAGTGGGCGCATCCGGACGCCGATGAGCGTGCCGCGCGGGACCTCCGGCGGGCCCGGCATCAGCTGGACGCGCCGCTCTCCGCCGGTCGCTCGTTCTTCGACTTCGCGACTTTCATGCTCGAGGAGATGGAGCGCTTCGAGAACCTGCTCTTCCGTCGGGACACCGAGATGGGGGATCCGGATCCGGACCTCGAGATCTTCCGCGTCGGAGCACGTTTCCGCTTCAACCGGGAGCTGTACATTGCTGCGGCGCTTTACTTCACCAACAAGTACTCGGAGGACGATCTGCACGAGATCAGGCCGCGCCTGTTCCGCTGGGCGTTCGGGCCGCGTCTCGCGTACGAGAGGCTCGGGTGGAAGTCGACAGACAACTTCGCGCGGGGGCTCGCGACGGCCCGAGAGGGACTCGCGGCGTTCAATCTCTTCGCCCGCATGCGCGACAGCCTCGATCCCGCGCAGCTCGCTCTCGAGAACCTTCCGATTCCGCCGACCGTCCGCTCCACGAGCGAGGACGACAAGACGCTCCAGGCGCTGCTCGAGGAGATCCGCTGACATGACGCAGACCCACACCGCCCACGATGTCCAGGCGATCCCCGTCGGCCGTCTCTTCACCGAATCCCACGAGCGATATTCCGTGCCGCTGTACCAGCGGAACTACACCTGGGGCGAGGAGCAGATCCATCGCCTCCTCCAGGACGTACTCGACGAGGCCGGGCAGCCCGAACTCAAGGAGTACTTCTTGGGGAACCTCGTGGTCGCGCCACCGGCACGTCCGGACGAACCGTTCGACGTGATCGACGGGCAGCAGCGCCTGACCACGTTGTACATCCTGCTGTCCGTGCTGCGACGGGATCGCGACTTCCCCGCGATCACCGGCGACCTGCAGCCGCTCACCTACGAGGCCCGCGACAAGGCAACTGCCGCCCTGCGGACCGTCGCGCGCGGTGGAGTCACCGCGGAGGACGTGGAGGTCGATCGTGAGGACTCCGGGATCCGCCGCGCGGAGGGGATCATCGCCGAACGTCTCGCCGATCCTGTGCTGCGGCAGAAGCTGATCGAGAGCCGCTTCGTCGAGTACCTGCTGACGAAGGTGCTTCTGATCCGGATGCCCATCGATCGGTCCACGGACCTGAACCAGTACTTCGAGATCATGAACACCCGCGGCGCCCAGCTCAGCCCGGTCGACATCGTCAAGGCCCGCCTACTGCGCTGCCTGCAGCATCCCGACGATCGCGCGCTGCTGAACCATGTCTGGTCAGCCTGCTCCGACATGGAGCATTACGTGACGATGACCGTGACCGCCGGCGACACCGCCTGGCGCGCGATGGTCTTCGGCGATTCCTGGGAGGGGCTGCCCAGCGCGGACTTCACCGAGCTGCGGGACCAGCTGATCACGCAGAACCCGGCGGCGATCGCGCCTGCATCAGACCCCAGCACGGCGGCACCGGCCGCGGCGATGGATCTGAACCAGGCGATCTCCCTCTACGCACGCACCGAGACGACGAAGGAAGCGGCCGAGGTCAGCGAGGGAGAGCGATTCACCTCGCAGATCACCTTCCCGACGTTCCTCCTGCACGCGTTGGCCGTGCGCCCGATGGTCGGCGATACGACATCGCTAGACCGGCAGCTCGACGACAAGCAGTTGGTCGACCGATTCACTCGTCGGCTCCAGGAGCTCGACGCCGACGCGCGCGAGGACTGGGTCCAGCGCTTCACCACCGATCTGCTGCGCTTGCGCGTGCTCTTCGATCGGTACGTCCTCAAGCGCGATGCGACCCTCACCTCCGGGCACGAGTCGACGAGCGATGAGGAGCCGGGCAGCTGGTCGCTCTTCCGTGTGGCACGCGGCGAATCCTCGAAAACCGGGACCGTGCGCTACTCCCCGCGGTACCGGCCGACCTTCGCCGACGACGAGAGCGGCGCCAGACCGCGCTCGCTGCAGCGCCGGATCCTGCACCTGCAGTCGGCGCTGCGCATCACCTACACCTCGCCGAGGACCATGCACTGGGTCACCGAGGTGCTGCGCCATGCACTGGACCGTGCGGACAGCGGTGAGGCGGTCACGGCGGAGGGGCTGTACGGCGTGCTGCAGCGCCATGCGCTGGACCGGCTCGACGCGGCGCTGCACCCCGACGGAGAGAAGAACGAGGTCGGGCCCGACGGTCTCCCGCTGGGCTTCGGGATCCCGCGCATCGTCTTCACCTATCTCGACTACCTGCTCATCGAGCGGGAGAACGCGTGGGACTTCACCTTCAGCTACCGCACCTCTGTCGAGCACTTCTCCCCAGGGACCGAGGACGTGGAGCACGCCTCCCCCGCTGAGCACGTCGAGGACCGGCAGTTGCTGGATTACCTCGGGAACCTCGCCCTCGTCACCGTCAGCACGAACTCGAAGTTCAGCAACTACCAGCCCGGGCACAAGGCGCAGAACCTCGCGGCGCGTCGGCAGAGTCTGAAGCTCGACCTCATGGCGCGGCGCGCTGCAGCGGGAAGCTGGAACGACGCGGACATCCTGGAGCATCATCGGGAGATGGTGGAGCTGCTGTTCGAGGCGTTGGGGCAGGAACCTCCGGTGCTCCGCAACGCGACGGAACCCGCGCCGCATGACAGTGACAACGCATAAGGTCGAAGAATGGATACTCGCGTCCAGTCCCCCGGTCAGCTCTTCCAGCTGCCGCAGACCCTCGTGATCCCCCTGTTCCAGCGTCCCTACGTCTGGACCGAGGAACGGCAGTGGATCCCGCTGTGGGAGGACGTCGTGCGGCTCGTCGAACTCCGGATGGACCAGGCACCGTCGGCCACCCACTTCCTGGGCGCCGTGGTGATGCAGCAGAGCCGGGGTCAGATGGGATTCGCTGACGAGTACTCGCTGATCGACGGCCAGCAGCGATTGACCACGATCCAGCTTCTGCTCAACGCGGCGAGCATCGCGCTGCGCGATGCTGGGCAGTCCACGTCGGCCGAGCATCTCCAGATGCTCACCCTTCACGAGAGGAAGCTCGGATTCGAGGGTGCGGAGCGTTTGAAGGTGCGCCATACCAACGGAGACGGTGTCCCGTTCCTGCAGGCGATGCTTCCTGGGGACGCTCCGGACCTCGCGGCGGAATCAGCCGCCCATCCCATCCTGCTCGCGCACCGGTTCTTCTACGACCGGGTCCGCGAGTGGCTCGCCGACGGGGACGGCGACGAACTGCCCCGTCGCGCGACCGCGCTCGCGATGGCGCTCAGCCGCGGCTTCGAGATCGTCGTGATCAGCCTCAACACCGAGGAGGACTCCCAGTCCATCTTCGAGACGCTGAACGCGCGCGGCACGCCGCTCACGCAGGCGGACCTCGTCAAGAACCTCGTGTTCCAGAAGCTCGACGCCGAGGGCGCGGATATCCAGCAGGCGTACGAGCAGAACTGGCGCCTGTTCGACGAGCCGTTCTGGACGAACGAGGTGCGCCTCGGCCGATTCACGCTCCCGCAGGTCTCCTTGTTCCTGAACCACTGGCTGGTCGCCGAGACCGGCGAGGAAGTGCGTACCCCAGCCACCTTCGCCCGCTTCAAGCATTGGCTCGAGTACGAGAGCACCCGCTCGGTGCGTGAGGTGGTCAGCGACCTCCATGCCCAGGCCGTCCAGTACCAGGCGTGGATCACCGCGGCGACGTCACGCGAGGGCGCCGTCGATGCGGTGGAGCTGTTCTTCTACCGCTCCCTCGCCGCCGGCACTCGTGCCACCACCCCCCTGGTCCTCTGGCTCTTCGACAACGCCAATCGGGTTCCCCGCGACATCGCGGAGGAGGCATTGAGGTGGTTCGAGAGCTGGGTCGTCCGCCGCGCGATCCTCGGCCTCTCCACGGGCGACATGTCCCGCTCGGTCGCCCAGCTCATCAGCGAGCTGCGCGAGATCGATCCCACGGAGGTCGCTTCCAGGCTGCGCGACTCGCTCACGACCTGGACCACGCCCACCACCTACTGGCCCACGGATGCCGAGGTCGAGCGCAGCCTGCACATCGCACCCGTCTACCGCACTCTCTCCCGTTCCCGACTGCGGATGGTGCTCGAGGCGATCGAGGACGATGCTCGCGGCTACAGCTCGGGCAGACGGGCATGGAGCGGAAGTCGGGTGCCGCGCGACACCATGAACATCGAGCACATCCTCCCGCGACAGTGGCGTCAGAACTGGCCCGTCGCCACGGCTCAGGACGAGATCGATCGCGACGAGCACGTGCACCGCCTCGGCAACCTCACTCTACTCACCACCTCGCTGAATTCCTCGGTCTCGAACCGCGCATGGGCCGGGAAGCAGGAGGCGCTGACTCGCCACGACGTCCTGCTGATGAACCGAGGCCTGCGCGACGCCGTGGACTGGGACGAAGCGAGCATCTCCCGGCGTACCGCGGACGCCATCGACGCCGTTATCCGCACCTGGCCGGTCCCGACGGACCACACCGTGGTCCCCGAGAGCCACAAGGGAGAAGCCGACACCTCATGGATCGACTTCCGCCACGTCGTCGGTGTCGGACTCATCGAACCGGGAACCACACTCCGGGCCCGGAACCCCCATGAAGCAACCGCCTCCGTCCTCGCCGACGGCCGCATCGAGGTCCGCGGAACCGCCTACGACAGCCCGTCAGGTGCCGGCAAAGCTGTCCGTGGAGGTACGACCAACGGGTGGAACTTCTGGATCCTCCCGGACGGGCGCCGGCTCAACGCGCTGAAGGAGCCGTACCGTCGGCTGCTCGATGAGAAGCGCTCGTCGGCGCGGAGCAGCGCAGACGCCTGATCTCCGGCGGAGGTCGTGTCCGGCTACGACGCGTCGGGCTCGTCCGAGGTTTTGCCTGCAGAGCGCCGCGAGAATAGCGAGCCCATTCGGCCCGCCGTCGCCGCAGCGGCGCCCTTCACGGCGGATCCGGCCCCCATCACGATGCCCGTGGCGCCGCTCGAGGCAGGCTCCTCCCCCTCCTCCGTGGAGTCCGGTCGAGACGGCTTGAGGGAGCCGGCGGCGATGCTGCACCGTGCCGCGCCGTGGGGGCCGGTGCCGATCTCCGGGATGCCGGTCGCGCTCACCCCGGCCGAACGGGAGGCGTACGAGGCGGAGTGGGGCGAGTTCTGCCGGGAGATGGACCTCGCGCGCCGCGGACGCTACACCGCGAAAGGGCGGGCTGCGCTGCTGCGCTTCCGGCAGAAGGCCGGGCTGCTCCGCGTGGACTCGACGGTGCAGTGGATCGCGCAGCAGGTCGAGGCGGAGCGGCAGGTGGCCTGCTCGGTCGAGTTTGTGACCACCGCCGCGGACCCGATCACGGAGCGCCTGCGGGACGCGGGTCTCGAGGTCGCGACGATCTTCGGCCGGGACCGCTTCGACGTCGAGGAGCAGCGGCTGCGCTTCCAGACCGGGCAGGCGAAGGTCTGCGTGTTCACCACCTTCGCCTCGATCAGCCTCCACGCCGGCGAGACCCTCCCCGGCGGGAAGCAGGCGAGCACGGAGCCGCGGGTCGGAATCTTCCATCAGGCCCGCTTCTCCGGGATCGCCGGCCGACAGGTCACCGGCCGCACCCACCGCGACCACCAGGTCTCCCCCTGGCACATCGCCTACGCCGAGGACACGGTCGAGGAACAGGTGTCCAAGGTGATGGTGGAGCGGATCGCCGCCGCCTCCGACACCGTCGGCGGCGACACCGAGGGGCTGACGGACGTGGCGCAGCTGCTCGGCGCGGACTGACTGCCGACGGCGAGCCTCATGGAGGGCAGCGCCTGAGCGGCGAACCTGTCGTGTGCTCTGCCTCGATCGCTGCTCTTCTCCCCCGACGGATCGGTGCCGCCGGACGCAGCACCATGGTACGGGCCACCTTGTGCCGGGAACAGGTCTACGGTGGGGAACGCACACCGTCCCCGCGCCCCAGGAGTCACCCGCTCATGCCCTGCACCACCCTCCTCGTCGGCCGCCGTGCGAGCGCCGACGGCTCCCCGCTCGTCGCCCGCACCGAGGACTCCTCGGCCGGCAGCTTCGATCCGAAGCGGGCCGTGGTGGTGCGTCCCGAGGACCAGCCGCGCAGTTACACCTCCGTGCTCGGCGGGCGCGCGATCGAGCTGCCCGAGAACCCGCTGCGCTACACCGCGATCCCGAACGCCCTGCCGGAAGAGGGGATCTGGGGCTGCGCCGGGATCAACGCGGCGAACGTCGCGATGAGCGCGACCGAGACGATCACCTCCAACCCTCGCGTGCTCGCCGCGGATCCGCTGGTCGAGCGCGACGGGGAGACCCCGGGTGGCTTCGGCGAGGAGGACTTCGTGACCCTCGTGCTGCCCTACATCCGCTCGGCCCGCGAGGGCGTTGAGCGGCTCGGGGCGCTGCTGGCCGAGCACGGCACCTACGAGATGAACGGGATCGCGTTCAGCGACGCCGAGGACATCTGGTGGCTGGAGACCGTGGGCGGGCACCACTGGATCGCGCGGCGCGTGCCGGAGGACCACTACGTGACGATGCCGAACCAGCTGGGCATCGACTCCTTCGATCTCGAGGACGCCGAGGGGCCCGGTCGCGACCACCTCGCCAGCCCCGACCTGCGAGCCTTCCTGCGCGAGCACCACCTCGACCTCACCCTGCGCGAGGACGGGCAGCGCGAGGACGTGTTCAACCCCCGCGAGGCGTTCGGCTCCCACACCGAGCACGACCACCTCTACAACACGCCCCGCGCCTGGTACATGCAGCGCACCCTCAGCCCGCACGCCGAGGACTGGGACGCAGGGCGCCCCGGCGCGAGCCCCGACGCCGACGACCTCGCCTGGAGCCGCCGGCCCGAGCGCCTGCTGACGATCGAGGACGTCAAGGATGTGCTCTCCTCTCACTACCAGGGCACCGTCTTCGACCCCTACTCCGCGCGCGGCACCGACGCGGAGCGCCGCACCTTCCGCCCCATCGGCATCAACCGCCACAACGCGCTGGCGATCCTGCAGATCCGCGGCGACCTGCCCGCCTCGCATCGCTCGGTGCAGTGGATCGCCTACGCCTCGCTGCCGTTCACGACGCTGATCCCGATGTTCACGAACGTCGAGGAGGCCCCGGCCTATCTTTCGACCACCGGCGAGACGGTCTCCACCGACAGCTTCTACTGGACCTCGCGCATGATCGCGGCGCTGGCCGATGCGCACTTCCACCAGGTGATCCCGCTCATCGAGCGCTACCAGCAGCGCACCCTCGCGCTCGGCCGCAGCGCCGTCCACACGGCCGACGAGGAGGCCGCCGCAGCCGGTACGGCGGGCGAGGTGCCGGCCCTGCTCGCCGCAGCGAACACCCGGATCGCCGAGCGGATCCGCACGGAGACCGAGGCGCTGCTCGGCCAGGTGCTGTTCACGGCGAGCGACCGCATGACCAACCGGTTCTCGCGGTCGGACGGGTGAGGTGACGTCGTCAGACGGTGAGCAGCGCTGAGAGGCGGGCTGCAGCGGCCCTCACCAGGTCGCCGTAGTCCGTCGACCTCGACCTGTCCACGCGGCTGCGGGGGATGGTCAGGCCCACGGATCCCTGGACGATCCCGTTGATCCGCACCGGGGCCGCGACCCCGTACGCCTGGGGGATCCGTTCGCCCTCCGCGACGGCATAGCCGCGCTCCCTGATCTCGGCGAGCTCCTGCTCGAGGGGGCCCGGCACCGCACGCCTCTCCTCCCCGGCGCCTCCCGGACGCGGAGAGGAGAGCAGCTCGGGACGGAAGGCGAGGACCGCCTTCCCGATCGCCCCCACCTCGAGCGGCACCGGCTCCCCGAGCGGCAGCACGTACTGGACCGTGCGCCGGCTGGTGATGCTCGCCCTGGTGGTGAGGACCCCGTCGTCTCCGATCAGGGACAGCCCGGCGGTCTCATGCGTCTCGGACTCGAGCGCTCTGAGCACGGGCCGGCTGAGCACCTCGGGCACGAGCGATCGACCGGCCCTGGCCACCCATCGGAACAGCGTCGGTCCGGGCAGCCACCCGCCGCCACCCTCGATCACCAGCCCGCTCTCCTGCGCCGCGGAGAGCAGCGAGGCGCAGGCGACCCGCCCCACTCCCTGCTCCTTGAGGCGGGCGTGGGTCACCGGGACGGTGGGGGTGCGCACCAGCATCTCGAGCAGCGCGACCACCTTGTCGATGTGGGTCCGCGCTGCGCGGGGGGCGGACGCTGAGGCGTCGGGATGCGGGCCGCCCCCGGCGCGGGCGATCGCCTCGGCGGCCTTCCGCAGGCTCGCCACGATCTCGGGGACGTCGGCGTCCTCGAAGTCCCATGAGGGACGCGAGCGCGAGACCGAGGCAGTGACGCCCGGCGCGAGCTCGAGGGCCACCGCGACCCCCGCGGCATCGGGGAAGTTCTGCCCGACGCTGACCACATACCCCTGTCGGCGCGCTTCGCCGAGCAGCGCTGCGCGGGCGGGGACCTCCAGGGTCCGCTCGGTCGGGCGCTCCGCGTCGAAGGACCACTGCTCCTCGGGGAGCTGCGAGAGGATGGCCAGCCCCGCCGCGCCCGCATGCGTGGGGAGGGTGGTCCCCGGGCGGATCACGTACCTCAGAGGGCTCGTCGCCTCCCGGCTGCTGAGCACCGTGCACGTGCGTCCTCCGCGATCCTCCACGGAGAGGAAGACCGTGCCGCCGATCTGCCGGCGCGCCCTGTCCAGGGCCCCGTCCGCAGCGGCGAGCGCGGGGTGGGACCTCCAGAGCTCGTGCCCGAGGACCTCCATCCGAGGCCCCAGCGCGTACCGCTCGTCGTCCCACTGCTGCGCCAGGTCGAAGGAGGCGAGCGCCTGCAGCGTCCTGTTCGCGGTCGACCTGCTCAGGCCCGTGGACTCGGAGAGCTCGCGCACCCCCCAGGAGCTGTCTGCCCGTGCGACCAGTGCGTCCAGGAGGCGAAGCACAGCAGCGGTCCCGGTGGCGCGTTGGTCCATGGACCCGAGTATCGCAGGCCCCTTGCCGAGGGGCGCGAGTGCCTCTACCCTTCTAAAAGTGGGACACCGTCCTACCTATCGACTCAAAGGAGAGATCGTGAACCAGCACGCTGCTCCGCGCGCGACCACCGAGCCCCCGGGCGCCGCCCGCAAGAAGGAGGCCAAGAAGGCGACCTGGGTCGCCGTCTTCGGCACCTTCGTCGAGTACTACGACTTCAGCGTCTACGGCTACGTCGCCGCGACCATCGCCATGGCCTTCTTCCCCGCGGGGAACACGGCGGCGGCCCTGCTGAACTCCTTCGCCATCTTCGGCCTGGCCTTCGTCGCACGACCCGTCGGCGCGTGGTTCTTCGGGCATCTCGGGGACACCCGGGGCCGTCGCACCGCGCTGATCGCGACGATCACGCTGATGGGCATCGCCTCGGGCATAACCGGCCTGCTCCCCGTCTACGCGCAGATCGGGCTCGCCGCACCGGCGCTCCTGGTCATGATGCGATTCCTCCAGGGGTTCTCGGCTGGCGGGGAGATCGGCGGCGCGGCGGCGTACATCCGCGAGTGGGCGTCGCCCGGCCGACGCGCCTTCTACATCTCGTTCATCCCGAGCTTCGCGAATCTGGGCAAGGGGCTGGCGGCCGGCGTGGCCGCCATCATGGCGACCTCGCTCTCGGCGGACCAGATGGTCTCCTGGGGATGGCGGGTGCCGTTCCTGCTGGCCATCCCCTTGGCCTTCGCCGTGATCTGGATGCGCCTGCACATCGAGGACAGCCCGGAGTTCCGCGAGCTGCAGCGCTCGAGCGAGACGGCCCCGGTGCGGAAGACCCCGCTGCGGACGATCTTCCGCAAGCACCCCGCCGCGCTCCTCAAGGTGACCCTGATCGCCACGGTCCAGACCACGGGGACCTACGTCGGCACCGTCTTCGTCGCCACCTACTTCTCCGAGTTCCTCGGGTTCACCTCGGGGCAGGCCTCCACGATCGTGCTCCTGGCGGTGCTCTTCGCGGCGCTGCTCATCCCCGTCGCCGGCCTGCTGGGGAATCGTCTCGGCGGCCGCAGGATCCTTCTGATCTGCTACGCCGCCTACGTGCTCGTCACGCTGCCCGAGTTCTTCCTGATGCAGCAGCACAGCTTCGGCCTCGCGCTGCTCGGGCTGATGATCGGGATCCTCCCCTACGCGCTCTGCCAGGTGGGCACCTACTCCACCATGCCCGAGCTGTATCCCACGGACGTGCGCCACACCGGCATCTCGTTCGGGCACAGTACCGGTTCCGTGATCGGCGGAGGACTCATGCCGTACCTGTCGACCTACCTCATCGGCGCGACGGGCAACACCTATATGCCCGCCTTCCTCCTCATCCTGGCAGGCCTCGTCGGCCTCGTGACCGTGGGGGTGTTCGTCCGCAAGAATCCCGACGGCTCGCACCTCTACCGATAAGGGACACCGTGGCCGAGATCTACGTTCCCGAACCCATCCACCCCTCCGTGCTGGAGGACATGGAGCGACGGCACGTGGTGCACCGAGGATTCGGTCCGCAGGCCGTGCCCTACGAGAGCGTCGCCGAGCGGATCGAGGCGGTGATGCCGCGGAGCGAACCCTTCCGCGCCGACCGGATCGCGGCCTCGCCGGTGCTCCGCGTGATCGCCCGTCACGGGGTCGGCGTCGACACCGTCGACGTCGACGCGGCCACCGCCGCCGGCGTCCAGGTCACCTACGTGCCCGCCGGGAACACGAACGCCGTCGCCGAGCACGTCTTCGCGCTGGGTCTCGCGCTGAGGCGCCACATCGCCACGGCGCACCGGGAGGTCTCCGACACCGGATGGCCGCGGGAGAAGTCGCATCTCGTCGGCGAGGAGCTGAGCGGAGCGACCCTGGGGATCATCGGCTACGGGAACATCGGCCGGAGGGTCGCGGCCATCGCGAGCGCCTTCGGGATGCGCGTGCTGGTAAGCGACCCCTATCTGCCCGCGGAGGGCGCGGAGGGCGACGCGCGCACGGTCGGGCTGGACACGCTCCTCCTCGAGTCCCAGCTCATCAGCATGCACGTGCCCCTCACCGATTCCACGAGGAACCTGATCGGCGCGGAGGAGCTGGAGCGCATGCGCACCGATGCGGTCCTGGTGAACACCTCGCGCGCCGGGCTCGTGGACGAGCGCGCCCTCGTGGAGGCTCTCGACGCCGGGACGATCGCCGGAGCTGCTCTGGACGTCCTCGCCGCGGAATCAGCATCCGGTCCGGTCGAAGTCGGGGGGCGCCCTCCTGCGGAGGTCCCCCATCTCCTCGTGACCCCGCACATCGCCGGTCAGACCGCGCAGTCGCTCGCCGCCGTCGGAGCGACGGCGCTCAGCGACATCGAGGCGGTCCTCGCCGGGCGCACTCCTGCCCACCCCGTCAACGAGCCCACGACCCCGGAGGCCTGAAATGTTCATCGCTGCAGATGCGAGCACCATCGATATGTCCGCGCCCTGGGAGCGCCTGCCCGACGAGCAGGTGCAGCGCCTGGCGGACATCCCGGTCGCGCTCATCGGCGACACCCGCAGGCGCCTCGGCATGATGGCGGCGGCGCTGCGCCCGGTGACCCGCCAGCGACGGATCGTCGGATCGGTCCTCCCGGTCCTCACCTGGGAAGGCGACAATCTGGCGATCCATGCCGCCCTGGATGCGGCCCGGCCGGGAGACGTGCTGGTGATCAACGCCAATGCGGAGATCAACCGGTCCGTCTTCGGGGACATCCTCGCCGAGATCTGCCTCCACAAGGGGGTGACCGGCGTCGTCATCGACGGCGCGGTGAGGGACGTCGACACCATCGACCAGCTCGGGCTCCCGGTCTTCGCCCGGGGCATCAGCCCCGCCGGCCCCGCGAAGCACGGACCTGGCGCGGTCGGATACCCGGTCGCATGCGGCAATGTCGTCTGCAACCCCGGCGACATCGTCGTCGGCGACACGGACGGGGTGATCGTGCTGCCCGCGAGGTCCCTGGACACGGTCCTCGAAGCCGTCGATGCCCAGGAGGCGACGGAGGAGGCCATTCGCGCGCGGATCAGGCAGGACGCCCCGAGGGAGCGGCCCGCGGGCATCGCCGCGGGATGAGGCGCCCAGGGCCGACGGGGCCTCAGTCCCACCCCTTCTTCGCCGACGTCTCCCCCACCCCGGCGTTGAACATGTTCAGCGGGTCGAGCTCACGGTAGTGGGCGACCAACTGCTCGGGGGCCGGGTAGATCCGGCCGAAGTTGTGCTCGGCGGGGACCGCAGCGCCGCGGTCCACCAGCAGCTGCGTCATCCGCTTCTTCAACGCGACCGGGTCCACGCCCTTCTTCGCCACATGATCCTGGTGCAGGACGTGGCAGAAGAAATGGCCGAAGTAGGCGCTCTCGAGCAGCTGGTCCGCGATCTCCTCGGGCAGGCGCTCCAGCCAGTCCTCCTCGTCCCGGCGCAGGGCCACATCGAAGGTGACCATCGCCGAGGCCTCGGCGCGGTGCATGACGTAGTAGCGGCTCGCGGCGCTGGCGACGCCGAAGCGGATCAGGGTCGCGCTCTGGGCCTCGTCGGCGTCGCACTCGAAGAAGTCGCCCTCGTGCTCGGGGCCGGCGAAGAACTCGCGGAGCAGCTGGGCGGTCGCCGCGCGCTCGCTGCCGCTGACCACCAGCAGCAGGTGATGGTCGAAGCGGTCGCGGTAGTCGGTGAGCCGGGACGGGATCTTCTCCGGCACCAGGGAGAAGAGCTTCTGGGAGATCGCATCGGCGGTGGAGGGCCCGAAGCCGGGCAGCTTCGCGAACACGCCGTTGGCCCAGCCCTTCAGCGCGAACATGCGCACCAGGGTGCGGGAGCCGGCGTGCTTGAGCGAGACGTAGGTGTCCTTGCCGTACTCGGTCGCGAGGTCGAAGGCATGCGCGCTCATGTACTCGCCCGAGATCGGCAGCGGGCCGTCGGCGGCGAGGAACTCACGGCGCAGCGCCTCGAGATCGGAGGGGCGGTCGGTGCCGATGTAGAAGGTGGCCTTGTCCTTCTCGAGCGGGAAGGTGCGGGTGCGCACGGCGAACACCATGATCTTGCCGGCGCTGCCGGAGGCCTCGTGGAGGAAGGTCGGGTCGGCGTTGAAGCGGGCCGGGGTGTCGGCCAGCTGTCGCACGTGGTCCGCGTAGTCGGTGCCGGTGGAGTCGGGCGGCGGCGGGGTGACGTCGGCGGCGTCCCAGTCCCCGCGCTCGAGCCGGTCGAGGATGTGCGTGGGATCGGTGCCGAGATCGATCCCGAGGTGGTTCACCAGGTGGATCCGGCCGTCCTCATCGACGCGGGCGAAGATCGCCTGCTCCGTGTAGGCGGGGCCCTTGCGCATCTGGGAGCCGCCGGAGTTGTTCGCGATGCCGCCGACGACGGTCGCGCCGATGGAGCTCGAGCCGATCACCGAGTGAGGCTCGCGGCCGTGCGCGGCGAGCTTCTCCTCGAGCGAGAACAGGGTGGCGCCGGCCAGGCTGATCGCCTCGCGGGCATCGTTGATGAGGTGGATCCCGTCGATCCGCAGCGTGGAGAGGATGACGATGTCGCGGTCGTAGTCCTGGTCGCCGGGGCCGGAGCCGCCGGTGAGCCCCGTGTTCGCGGCCTGCGTGATGACGATCAGATCGTGGTCCACGCATACCTGCAGTGCCCGCCACATGTCCACCAGCGAGCCGGGCCGCAGCACGGCGAGCACCTCACCGGCGCCGAAGCGGTCACCCGTGGTGAACGGCGCGGTGGCACGCGCCGAGGTGAGCACGTGCTTGCGCCCCATGATCCGGGTGAAGGCCTCGACGGCCTCGGCCGATCGCTGGTTCCTCGGTGTGCGCATATCTGGCTGCTCCTTCACGTCTGGTGCTCCGAGCACGCTGCGGTGTTCGGGGCCGTCGCGACCCCCTCGACAGCGTAATAATCTCCGAACGTCGCATGCTGGGCGGGCCCGACGACAGCGGCCTTCTCGGGCGGTGAGAGGCGCGGACGGCTGATCAGCTCAGGATGCCGTGCCGTCGGCCTCGGCGTTCGCGGCGCGCACGGCCTCGAGGTGCACGGACTTCACCCGGTCCACGGAGTCCGCGAAGTCGTCGTGGCCGCGGGCTCAGCGCGCGACGTACGGGCAGACGGACACGATCCGCTTGCCCTGCTCGACGCGCGCGCCTGTTGCCTTTCGTTTCTTTCGACTACGATGGCAGAGCGACTTCAGGAGACTCCATGAACACTGCACGACACCCCGCCCCTGAGACCTATCTGCCCAGAGAAGACGAACAGGGTCGACTGCTCGACCTCGTCTCCGCCCTTCGCGACCGGGGTACCGAGATCACTGCGCAGCCGGCGCTCATCAACGCCAACGGACAGCGGTTCGAGCTGCCCGCCGACGTGGCGGATGCCTTCGAACAGATCGTCGGCCATCTCGCACAGGGGCAGGGAGTGACGGTGGTCCCGCATCACCGACTGCTCACCACCCAGGAAGCAGCAGATCTCCTCAACATCTCCCGCCCCACCTTCGTCAAGCTGCTCGAGTCGGGCGAGCTGGCGTTCGAGATGCGTGGGCGTCACCGACGCGTCCGCCTGCAGGATGTCCTCGACTTCCAGGACTCACTGCGGCAGAACCGCGCAGACGCGCTCGATGAGATGCAGGACCAGGCAGTGGAGGACGGCCTCTACGACCTGCTGGACGGCCCGCCGCCGAGTACCCGCTGAGCTGTTGCATGTTCACCGTCGTCCTGGATGCATGCACGCTCGTACCGATCACCCTGTGCGACACGTTGCTCCGCATCGCCGAGACCGGTTCGTTCGGCGTGCGCTGGTCGGCCACGATCCTCGGCGAAGTCGAACGCACGATGGTGGGCAAGCTGGGAGTATCTGCCGAGGCCGCCGCGCGCCGGGTGCAGGCGATGGACAGGGCCTTCCGTTTCGCGGAAGTGCGAGATCACGAGCGGTTCGAGCATCTCCTGACGAACGCTCCGAAGGATCGACATGTTCTCGCCTGCGCGATCACCGCCCAGGTTCACACGATCGTCACCTTCAACCTCAAGGACTTCTCACCGTCTTCGCTCGAGCCCTGGGGCGTCGAGGCCGTCCACCCGGACCAGTTCCTGCTCGATCAGCTCGACTTGGCTCCCGGCCACGTCACCCACGCCGTTCACACCATGGTCGAATCGTCGTCGCGCCCCCCGCGCACCGTCGATTCCGTCCTTGGCGCATTAGCCCGTTCGGGCGTCCCGGACTTCGCCGACGAACTCCGCAGGCACATCACGATCTGGTGAGACGGCGCCCCCTCACCTCCCGTGCGCAACCGCCGGGATCTGCGTCGCCAGCTTCCCGCCGGAGACGTCCACGAGCGTGCCCGTGATGCAGGAGGCCTGGCGCAGGCTGCGGCGCGGATGCGGGAGATCATCGAGCGGGCGACGACGGCACGCTGAGCAGTCCCGCGACGGAGCTGACCGCGGCGAAGCCTGCGGTCTTCGGGCTGAGCAGCTGCTGCAGGGTGCGGTTGAGCGGCCGGACGCCGTCGGCCATGATCGCCATGGCGCAGTCGGCCCGACGAGCTTCCCATCCGCTCGCGGTGCCATTCGGCGGGGGCCGCGATCATCCTCCGGTCAAAGTGCCAGGGCCGGCTCCGCTCCGCAGACGCCTCCCCATCGCCATCGCCCGCGGGTACGGTGAGCCTCGGGGTGGGAACGGCGGCGCGGGGACGCCGCCGAGCTCCTCCTCGTCCATCAGATCTCGCAGAAGGAGTCGCACCATGTCGCAGCCGCCCGAGGGCAGCAACCCGCTGGGTCCGCAGTACGGACAGGGCTCTGCGCCTGAGCCGACGAGCAGCGGATTCGGCGTCCAGGACCAGGCCCCCTCCGCACACGGTGCCGAGCAGGGGGCCGATCCCTACGCCGCCCCGTCCTCGGACCCCTATGGCCAGCAGTCTGCCGCAGCGCCGGGTCAGCAGGACGCCTGGGGGGCGCAGAGCGCGCCGTCGGCCCCGCAGCCAGCAGCCCAGGAGCAGGCCTGGGGCTCCACGCAGAGCCCCGCGGCGGCGCCGCACGCCGTCGGCGGCGGCCCCTCCGGGAGCGCCTCCGGGGATGGCCGCTTCGGCGAGGCGGGCTTCTTCAAGACGCTGTTCGACTTCAAGTTCGAGCACTTCATCACCGTGAAGTTCTCGTCGTTCCTCTATGTCCTCGCGTTCGTCGTCGCGGCGCTGATGTGGCTGAGCAACATCGTCAGCGGGATCGTGTTCGGGTTCGCGTGGGGAAGCATGAACAGCTATTTCGGTGAGCCGAGCTTCAGCCCGGTCCCGCTGATCCTCTCGATCCTGTTCGGCTGGATCCCCTCGGTGATCGCGCTGATCGCGATGCGTCTCGGGCTCGAGTTCGCGGTCGCGACCGTTCGCACGGCCCAGAACACCGGCCGCATCGCGGAGGCCTCGCAGCGCTGAGCTCGCTCCGGGCCTCCCCGGCCCGCACGCCGTCCAGGACGGGGCGTTCGCCGCGTGGCGGGCGCCCCGTTCACGATGGGTTCGCAGCATGGGGACGGAGTGGGGGCCGGGCGGCTGCGACCGGCACCGAGCAGGGTGCCGGGAGGCACGGCGAGAGGTCCGGGGAGTCTGCACAGCAGCGGCCGGAGCAGGCCGAGCGCCCTCTCAGCCGTGCAGCCCGTCCACGGGATAGTCCACGAACGCGATGGACCGACCGTCCGGGCCAGTCCATGCAGGAGACGAAGATGTGCTCCCCGTCGGGATTCAGGACGTGGTCGTGCGTGCCATGGAGCAATTCTGCCCGGCCCCGTTCCATCGCTCACCCCGCCCTGGCCCCTGTCCCTCCCCCGCCCTTAGGATCGACGGGTCCCCCTCCGCTTCCAGCGTCGGCAGCGAATCCCCGCCCGTCCCGCCGCTGGAGGTCCCCCGATGACGCAGCCGCACGCTCCCCAGGCGCCGCTCTCCCCCGGACGCCTGCGCCTGGTGATCCTCGCGATGGCGCTCGGCGCCTTCGCGATCGGCACCACCGAGTTCGCCTCGATGGGGCTCCTGCCGCAGATAGCGCGGGACCTGGAGGTCTCCACCCCGCAGGCCGGGATGCTCATCACCCTGTACGCGCTGGGCGTCGTGATCGGCGCGCCGCTGGTGACGATCGCGGCGGTGAATATGCCGCGCGCGAAGCTGCTGGTGCTGCTCATCGCGCTGATCGGACTGGGCAATCTGCTCTCCGCCATGGCGCCGACGTTCTCTGCGCTGGCCCCCGCCCGCTTCGTCGCGGGCCTCCCCCACGGCGCGTTCTTCGGCGTCGCCTCGCTGGTCGCGGCGCGCCTCTCCCCGCCCGGACGGCGCGCCCGCTCCGTCTCGCTGGTGATGCTGGGGCTGACGATCGCGACGATGCTGGGCGTGCCCGCCTCCACCGCCTTCGGGCAAGTCGTCGGCTGGCGCTCCGCCTACGTGATCGTCGTGGTCGTCGCTGCCCTCAGCACGATCGCGATCTGGCGACTGGTGCCCGAGCCCGAGGGCGCCGGGGTCACCGGCTCGATCCGCGGTGAGCTGCGGGCGCTGCGCCGAGCGCAGGTGTGGTTCGCGCTCGGCATCGGCTCGATCGGGTTCGGCGGCATGTTCGCGGTGTACAGCTACATCGGCGAGATCGTGCCCGGGGTGATGGGGCTCGGCGAACGGGCGGTGCCGGTGGCGCTGTTCGTGTTCGGCGTCGGCATGACGATCGGGAACGTCCTCGCGGGGCGCGCCGCGGACCGCAGCCTCTACGGCACGATCTTCGCCGGCCTGATCGGCATGACGGTGAGCCTCGCGGTCTTCGCCCTCGTGGCCGAGAACGCGATCGCCGGGATGATCCTGCTGCTCGCCCTCGCGATCACCTCGCAGCTCATGGGGCCCTCGCTGCAGCTGTTCCTGCTCGATGCCTCGCCGGATGCCCCCTCGCTCGCCGCGGCCCTGCACCACTCGGCGCTGAACATCGGCAACTCCCTCGGCGCGGCGCTCGGCGCGGCCGTGCTCGCCGCCGGCTGGGGCCTGCTCGCCCCGGCCTGGACGGGCGTGGCCCTCGCGATCGCCGGACTCGGCATCGCCGGCTGGTCCTTCGCCGTGCACCGCCGCCAGCAAACGCGCACCGCCGCCGAGGCGCCGACGACGACCGACGGGGTCCCGGCAGTCTGCTGACTCCGGCGCCGACAAGTGCGCGCCTGCTCGGGCACGTGCAGGGGCAGGCGATGCTCACCGTGCAGGTCGGGCTCGAGGTGGCCGCCGCGGGGGGGCCTCCGTCGCTCCCACCGGCGGCTCTTACGCCCGCTCGACCGTGGTCTTCGACGTGGCTGTCTCACTCAGTTCAGGGGTTCACGACGAGCGTGACACAAGGGGCGGACAGTCGATGAGCGTCACAGCGCGTGAAGCGAAGCTTTCGTCAGTGCCGACATGCGTCGACCGCAGCGCTCCAGGAACCGAAGCGGTCGACGACGGTCGAGCGGGACGGGGCCGCGTTCTCTCGCGACCAGGTGCCGTAGTCGGCTGTGCTGCCGCCGGGGTGCTCGGCAAGGAAACGAGTCATGTACTCCCCCACCTCGGCGCGGCTGCGGTTCTTGATCTTCGACGCGTTGGGGGTGCCGCCTGCCTCGGTCAGCAGTTCGGACCAGAGCTTCCCGGTCCTGCGCTGCAAAGTCGCCATCGTGGGGCACCCCGCGATGCGGGCCCAGGCTGTGTACCGGACGGTTGTGATCCGCGGGCCCAGAGCATCGATCGCCGCGCGCTCGTGATCGAGAGGGTTGGTCTCGTCGGCCGGTTGCTCCCAGTCGCGCGGAGCGGTGACCGCTTCGACCCAGGCGGGGTCGAAGCCCTCGGGATCGTGGAGTACGGCGAGGACCGTGCTGACGGCCTCGATCCAGCTGCCTCCGCGATGCCTGCACAGTCGCTGCCGGATGAGTGCGCCGGACGGAGCGGCAGGATGCCGGGCGAGCCATTCCTCGACGGCTCGGAAGGTGGTGCCGCCGTCCGGGGCCTGCACGGCGGAGAGGACAGCTGCCCAGAGGTCCTCATCGCTGAAGGAGCTGCGCGGTGCGCCCGTGTCCGTGCCGATCCCTGCAGCCTTCAGAGCCTCGTTCCAGGTGCCGAAGCGGATCGCCGCGGTCTGGTGGCCCGCCTGGATGACGTCATCCTGCGTAGCGCGGTCACAGCTGTGGTCGCACGCGTCCTCGACGCCCTGGTCACCTCATCAGGCGTCTCGACCGAGGACCTTCGGACTCGCCTGCCGGTGCTGGCGCTCATCATGTGCCCTGACCCTGCAGCGCATCAACTGGTCTGGGAGCGCTGCTGGCGCCCGCTGTTCCGTTCGATCCGGAAGCAGAAGCTGCTCGACGAGCTCGATCAACAGCTTGAGGACGGAGAAGGGCTCAGCAGGCCGCACCTCTGGGAAGACGCGGATGCGGGCCCGCCGCACAGGGCGTAGTCGACACCTTCCCCTGTCGACTGCAGGGCAGTGAGCTTACCCTTCCTTCACACGGCTCCACGCCACCTCCACCAGGTCAGCACCCTCCGCCAGGTCACGGAAGGTCCTCACGGCGACGAGCAGCGCCTCGGAAGCGGGACGGAGCGAACGCGACATCCTCCCCATCTGCAAGGCAATGCTCTGCAAGTCCGCGATATCGGAGGCAGGGATCTCCTCCGCCAGTTCACGCAGCGGCTCCACCAGCTCCTCGGGCAGCAGCCCGGCATCCAGCTCCGCAGACACCCCTATCGTGCGGTGCAGCAATGCGGTGTACTCCCGCCAGGACGTCGAGGCGGCATTCGCACTGCCCAGCAGTGCCCCGCTCCTGCCCCCGAGCTCGTTCGCCACACGCGTGAAGTACGCTTGCGCCTGCACAGGGGTCACCGCTGCAGCGGCCGGCTTCACCATGGCAGTCCGCATGGCCCTTCCGAACTCCTCGAAGTCCCCGACGAAGGCTTCGAAGTCGGCGACGAGCTCGGGCGTCGACCGTTCGATCGCGGCCAGGAGATCGTCGAGAGCGGGTTGATCTTCGACGATCCCGCCAGTCTCCTCGCCCGCGCCGTCGGTCTCTCCATGTACTGACTTCGCGGTGGCGTCGAGCACGTCGGCCAGCCGGTCGGTGACCTCCTTCAGCACTCGCCGATACGCGGCGCTGTCGGGGTCCGCATTATGCGCGTCTCCTACCCGGACTCCTCGATGATCGAACAGATCCTGCTTGATCGGGTCCGCGCTGCCCGGCTCGAATAGCCCGCGCGGCTCGAGCCAGATGAGCGGCAGGAGAGTCGACCGCTCGGCGGCGGCGTCCCGCTGTGCCATGAAGTGTAGGTACTCGCGCCGGCAGCCGTCGCTCCTCAGATAGGCAGGCGTGATGAACGGGATCATGAAGTCGGCCAGGGATTCCTCGCCCTCGAGTCGCCTCCAGAGATCCTCGCCCCAGGTTCCTTGTTCGACGTCGATGAACGTCTGGACGGCGCGATCATGCACGTTGGCCATCGTGTCGACGATGTCCTGGGCGAACCCGCGCAGATCCCCCGTGTACCGCCCGTTCTGATCGGCGTGGGCATAGCTGATGAACACCCGCGCCTCGGGGAGTTCGGGGACAGTGCCCTGGTTCATGGTCATCCTTTCGTCCATGTGTAATTTCTTCCCGTCAGCTCCGCGGGAGTCACGCCCCGACCTCACCCAGGCGGACCGGTCGCACAGCGCGCCGAGCGGGACCGCCCAGATCGACTCGCCCAGACGGACCGTTGTCGCACCGCCATAGACGATGAATGCCCGCTCAGCGCTGCGCGGGTGCTGCTCCCGGAAGCGACGGATCCCGGTGAGCTGCTTGTCCGAGACGGACGTCCCGGACTTCACCTCGATCGGGAGGAGGGATCCGTCGGCCACACGGATCACAAGATCCACCTCGACGGTGCGGCCGCTCACGTTCTCGCGCCAGTGCAGAAGTTCTTCCCCGAGATCGGACCAGCCCATATGCGCTCGCAGCTGCTGGGCCACGAGCGCCTCGAACACACCGCCGCGAAACCGGTCGGAGAGGTCGTGGACCGCATCGGGGGATGCGAACACGCTCAACGCGATGTCGGCGGGATACAGCTTGGCCGTCGAACGCGGCGTCCGCCGCGGGCTCCGCGTGAGATTGGGAAGCTCGGTGAGGAGGAACCGCCGCTCGAGGATGTCGAGATACCTGTTGATCGTCGGGGCGGTGACACCCACGTCGGAGGCGATCTTGGAGACGTTCGCGAGCGCGGCCGGCTCGCGGAGGAGACGCTGGAGCACCTCCATCGCGACCCTCTCGTCCATGCGCTCATCCGGCAGCACGGACTCCGACAGCACCGCCCTCATGTCGTCCCGCACGCGCCTGGCCGTCGGACGCCCCAGAGCACCTGTTCCGAGCCTGTAGAACGGGAGACCGCCCTGCGTCATGGTGGAACGGCGATCGTCCACAGGATCACCCCAGTTCCCGACCGGCTCACCGCGAACCAGTTCATCCACTACTGACCATGCCCCGGCAGTAGTGTCCTCCAGCAGTTCGGCCTCGCTCAACGGCTCAAGCGTGTACCGCACCGACCGTCGCGCCAGAGGGTCCGACCCGTCCAGTCCCGAGAGTCCCAGCGATGCTGACCCAGTGAGCACGCATCGGACCGACGTGGGATCGGCATCGAGCATCGACTTGATCGCCATGGGCAGGTCAGGCGCGCGCTGGGCCTCATCGACAGCGAAAGGCTGCGGCAATGACCCGATCCAGCCCACCGGGTCGGTGCGAGCCGCATGCAGGGTTGTCTCATCCACGAGTGACGGCGTGACTGCCAGGACCCCCTGATCTCTCAGATGGGTCATGAGACTCGTCTTGCCGACCGCGCGGGCGCCCTCGACGATGACGACGGGCGACTGCTCGATCGCTCGGGTGATCGGTCGCTCTAGGAACCTCGAGACATACATGCTTAGATTCTACAGTTGATGCTGCTATTTATTGCAAGTGTCTATAGAAGATGAGCATCCGACGGGGCCCACGACCTGCACGCGCCACCAGCCCCACCCATCCATCGGCCCTGCTCCGCAGGCTGGGCCCGGCGTCCCGCCGCAGCACTCCGCAGCCGCAGGAAACACCGATCGTGACGAGGATGGAGCACCCGTGTCAGGTCTCTCCCGCCCGCTCGAGAACCGTGCCCTGTTCGCGGACCAGGGCGTATTGACGCTGCTGCGCACCGATCATGCGCCGTTCACGCTCGGCCTGCTGGCCGAGCACCTCGCCGGTGACGTGCGCTCGCGCACCGCAGCGGACCTCTACGACCTGTTCACCGGGGTTCGTGGTGGGCCTGCTGCTGATGCTGCGGTCCCGCAAGACCATCGTGAACACCCAGAGCGCTCCCGGCCACCCGGTCCCCGAGCGTTGGGACCCCCCTCCCACCGTCGGATCCCCCGCAGCACCCGGTCGACGTGGCCAGAGCCTTCGAACACCGTAGCGCCCGCGGGCCTGCGGCGTTCGTGCTGGTCACGAGCAGATTTGCTCCCCATGCCCGCCCGCCCCGGGCCCAGATGGGCGCAACCTCGATCAGCACGGATCCCGGCCCAGCGACGACACCTTCACCGAACCCGTCCCATACATCCGATGTCTCCTGGTAGCGTCGCCCTCACACAGACATGGGAGGACCCACGTGAAGTTCCTGGCATACGGCCCGCACGGCAGCGAGAGCGCCGCGGTGATCGACGGTGATCGCACCTTCGACCTGCGCCCCCTGATCGGCGAGGCACGCGTGGTGGACCGCGCATTCCTCGAGGCCGACGGCATCGCCCGCACCCGCGCCGCCCTGGCCGCCGGTGATCTGCCCGAGCTCACCGCCCTGGGGGCCGAGCGCCGGGGTGCCCCGCTGACCCCCGGGAAGATCCTGTGCATCGGCCTGAACTACCGCGACCACGCCGCGGAGACGAACGCGGAGATCCCTGCGGAGCCGATCGTGTTCATGAAGGCCGCGGACACCGTGGTGGGGCCCGACGACGACGTGCTGATCCCCCGCGGCTCGCGCAAGACCGACTGGGAGGTGGAGCTCGGTGTGGTGATCGGCTCGACCCTGCGCCGCACCGACAGCGAGGAGGAGGCGATGAGGGCCGTTGCCGGCTACGTGCTCTCCCACGACGTCTCCGAGCGCGAGTACCAGCTCGAGCGGGGCGGCACCTGGGACAAGGGCAAGAACTGCGAGACCTTCAACCCGCTGGGCCCCTGGCTGGTCACCGCCGATGAGATCGCGGACGTGCAGGACCTGGGCCTGCGCCTGAGCGTCAACGGCAAGCGCCACCAGGACGGCACCACGGCGAACCAGATCTTCCCGGTGGCCGAGGTGGTGCGCTACCTCAGCGAGTTCATGACGCTCTACCCCGGGGACGTGATCAACACCGGCACCCCGGCAGGCGTGGCGCTGGGCCTGCCCGGCACCCCCTACTTGCGGTCCGGCGACGTGGTGGAGCTGGAGATCGATCAGCTCGGAGCCCAGCGCCAGACCTTCCGCGACGCCTGACCGCTCGCCCCCCCCGCTCTCCCCGCCCTGACGGCCGCCCGCACGAAGGATCCGCACATGACCCGCACCCCGACCGACGACAGCATCTCCTTCACCGATCCCTACCGCGGTCTCGCGGTGGTGGTCACCGGTGGCGGCTCCGGCATCGGCTGCGCCACCAGCGCGCGGTTCCTGGCCCTGGGCGCGAAGGTCGCCGTGATCGACCTCGATCCCTCCGGCGCGCCGGAGGGCTCCGTGCGCGTGAGGGCCGACATCGCTGACCGGGCTCAGGTGGAGCAGGCCGTCGCCGAGTGCGCGCAGCAGCTGGGCGGCATCGACGTGGTCGTCAATAACGCTGGCATCAGCGCGGTGGGCGATGTGACCGCCAACGACGACGAGGAATGGGCTCGGGTGCTGTCCATCAACGTGACCGCGATCGCGCGGGTGAGCGCGGCCGCCCTGCCGCACCTGCGCCGGTCCGGATGCGCCTCGATCGTGAACATGTCCTCGATCGCCGCCACCGCGGGCCTGCAGGAGCGCGTGCTGTACTCGGCGACCAAGGGCGCCGTGCAGGCGATGACCATGGCGATGGCCACCGATCACCTGGGCGATGCGATCCGCGTGAACTGCGTGAACCCCGGCACCGTCGCCACCGAGTTCGTGGACCGCATGCTGCAGAAGTTCCCGGATCCGGTGGCCGAGCGCAAGGCGCTGGACGCGCGCCAGCCCACCGGGCGCATGGTCACCCCCGAGGAGGTGGCCGAGACCGTGGTGTTCCTGGCCTCCCCCCTGAACACCTCCACCACCGGGACCTCCGTCGCGGTGGACGGCGGCATGCAGGGACTTCGAGCCCGCCCCCGCTGAGGATCCCCGATGACCACCCGCGATGTGCAGCACAGCAGTCGGTGCACGACCCAGGAGAGCAGGTTGACATGAGCCAGATGGCGGTGACCGACAAGGCGATCTCGGCGATCAAGAGCATGATCATCGACGGTGAGCTGAAGCCCGGCGACAGGCTCCCCCCGGAGAAGCAGCTCTCCGAGCGGATCGGGGTGAGCCGCAACTCCCTGCGGGAGGCCGTCAAGGCGCTGTCGGTGATCCAGGTCCTCTCCGTCAGGCAGGGGGACGGCACCTACGTGACCTCGCTCGAACCCGAGCTGCTGATCGAGGCTCTCGGCTTCGTGCTGGACCTCCACCAGGACGCGGAGGTGCTGCACATCATGGAGGTGCGCCGCCTGCTGGAGCCCACCGCGGTGGAGAAGGCATGCGCGCACCTGGAGGAGGCGGACTACCAGTACCTGGAGGAGCTGATGGCGCCCCTGGGGCCGGACTCCCCCGTGGGCGAGCTGGTGGAGGCCGACATCGCCTTCCACCACCACATCAACTCTCGCTGCGGCAACGCCTACCTGGTCTCGCTGCTGGACGGGTTCGCCAGTGCCACCGCCCGGGCCCGGCTGTGGCGCGGTCTCACCGAGGGCGCCTCGGTGGGGCGCACGCTGGAGGAGCACCATCGGATCATCAGCGCCATGCGGGAGGGCAGGGCGGATCTGGCGAAGGTCTACGCGGCCGCTCACGTGGCCGGAGTGGAGGCCTGGGTGATCCGTGGGGCGCAGGCCGGGGACGACACTGACTCGTCTGCGCCGGTGCCGGTCGTCTGAGATCAGGGGTCAGCCCCGCGCCTGTCCTGCCCTGGTGTACACGCGGGCAGCTGTGCCATGCAGGATCTGCCGCTGGTCGGCCTCGCTCTCCTGCCCCAGTCGCTCCAGCAGTCCGCTGGTGCCGGATCCCAGGTCGAAGGGCGTCGGGGCGATCGGCCAGTCGCTGCCGAACATCAGCCGCGCGGGGCCGAACTGCTCCAGTGCCACGTCCACGGCCTGCTCGAGTGCGCCGTCCCCGCTGGTGGCCAGGCCCGAGACCTTGGCGACCGTGCGCTCGCAGGCGGCGATCCGCGCCAGCGCGGCGCGCCAGCGGTCCATCGCGGGTGCATCGCCCAGTGGCGGCTTGCCGAGGTGGTCCAGCACCAGGGTCAGCTCCGGGTGGGCATGTGCCAGGCGCACCACCTGATCCATGTGACGCGCGAACGCGTCGGGGACATCCAGTGCCAGGCCCGCACGTGAGACGAGGTGCAGGGAGTCCGCCACGGCGGGGCGCTCCAGGAACCCCGCATCGGGTTCGTCGTGCACCAGGTGCCGCACGCCCACCACGCGCTGCATGAACGCTGCATCGCCCAGCAGGTGCTCCACCTGGGCGGGGTTCTCCAGCGGGAGCCAGGCCACCACGTCCGCGCGCATGGCCGGGACCTGGGCGGTGCCTGCCTCGATCCGTTCTGCGGTGCGCTGCATGTGGGCGGTGTCCCCGGGGGTGTCGTCGGCGTGCACCAACACCACCCGGGTGGCGCCCAGGGCGGCGAGCGCCGGGCCCACCTGCTCCCAGGCTCCCGTGCGCTGCAGGGCCGGTGCCCGGTGCGTCCATGCGTAGGCGCTCGCCTCGAGGTCCCACAGGTGCAGGTGTGCATCGGTGATCGCCCGCCCAGGGCGGTGCCCGGGCGCCGGCGTCCCCGTTCCGGGCCCCTCAGCGGACATCGATCTGCTCCCACACCTCGGGCGGGACGGGGGTGCTCATCCGTTCGATGTTCGACCGCACCTGGGCGGCGGTTCGCATCCCCAGCACCACGGACCGGATCGCCGGGTGCAGTAGGGGGAACTGGATCGCGAGATCGGGCAGCTCGACCCCGTGATCACCGGCGATCGCGGCGATCTCACGGGCCCGCTCGAGCATGGCCACGGGCGCCTGGCCGTACTCGTAGGTGGCATCGTCCGGCGGTTCGGGCCTCGCCAGGATCCCGGAGTTGAACACGCTGACGGCCACCACGGCCACGTCATGGTGCTGGCAGGCCGGGAGCAGTTCCTCGGCGGCGGGCTGCTCCAGCAGGGTGTACCTCCACGAGACCATCACCAGGTCCAGCAGGCCGGTGCGCACGGCGCGGGTGAGCACCGCACTGTCCTTGGAGCCGACGCCGATGGCGCGCACCAGCCCCTCCTCGCGCATGGCGACCAGGGTGGGCAGGGCCTCTTAACCGCGAGGGCTCCCGGTCCCTGTGCCGCGAGAACGTGGCCCCTTTGCCCTGCCCCTGGGACTCCTGCTTCACCTTCACCCGCGCCTGGTGCTCCACCAAGCCCGAAGAGCGCACGTCGAGGCCCTCCCGGCTCAGGCGTGGAGGCCCTTTCGGCTCACGCGCGGAGGCCCCCGGCTCACCCGTGGAAGCCCTCCCGGCTCACGCGCGGAGGCCCTCTCCACTCAGGCGTCGGGGCGTTCCCGCGAGGCCTCGAAGTCCAGCGGCAGGCGCGGCACCGGGGCCTCGGAGGGGGCATGGAGGTGCAGGGCACTGAGGCGAGGCTGCTCGCCGGTGCACTCGATGCGCAGACGGCTCACCTCCACCGGTGTCTCGAGCCGGTGGAGGCGGCGCACGCCGATGGTGCCGCCCTGGGCGATCACCGCGCCCGACTCGTCCAGCACGCGATGGGTGTGCACGCGCTGCCCAGTGCTGATGTCCTCGCGCAGTTCGAGGTGCTGGACCATGACCGGGCCATCGGTGGTGGCCTCCCAGACGGTGCCGTCCTCGGAGCGGGCGCGCAGGGGGACCTGCTGCGGGTCGCCGAAGCGGGCATCCAGCGCGTCGCGCAGCTCGCGGCAGCGCTCCACGTCCCTCTGGTCGATCAGTCCCCGCCGGTCCGGCGGCAGGTTCAGCAGCAGGTTGGCCCCCAGGCCGATGGAGCGGTCGTGGATGGCCAGCAGGTGCTCGAGGGACTTCGGCTCCTGATCGGCGTGCCAGAACCACCCGGTGCGGATGGACACGTCGCACTCGGGCGGGAGGTAGCGCTCCTGCCCGAAGCTCACGGTGTCCTCGTCGTAGTTGTTCAGGTCCGCGCTGCTGGTCACGTACCAGCAGGGATCGGCGGCCAGGCCGTCCTCGTTGCCCACCCAGCGGATCGTGGCCGGCCCCATGTTGAACACCATCGCCCCGGGCTGCAGCTCGTCGATCAGGGCGCGGATGCGGTCCCAGGCGTACTCGCGCCCCGCGGACCCGGCCCCGTCGAACCACAGCTCCACCAGCTCGCCGTAGTTCGTGCACAGCTCACTCAGCTGGGCCAGGTAGAACTCGTCGTACGCCTGCGGGTCCTCGTACTGGGGGGCGTTGCGATCCCAGGGGGACAGGTACAGGCCCAGGCCCACCCCGTGGCGGCGGCAGGCGTCGGCCACCTCGCGCACCACATCGCCCTGGCCGTCACGGAACGGGGAGGAGGCCACGGAGTAGTCGGTGGTGGCGGTGGGCCACAGGCAGAACCCGTCGTGGTGCTTGGCCGTCAGCACCACGTAGGCCGCCCCGAGATCCTTGGCGGTGCGCACCCACTGATCGGCATCGAGCTCGCTGGGAGCGAAGTCCGCGGCGGGGATGGTGCCGTCGCTCCACTCGACCCCACCGAAGGTGTTCACCCCGACGTGGAAGAACACGCCCAGTCCGGCCTGCTGCCAGGCCAGCTGCTCGGGCGTGGGCGCGATCAGCGAGACGGGGGCGGCGGGCCCGGCAGGACGGGACTCGGTGGAGGAGACAGGGGTGTCGCGGCTCATGCCCCCATCCTCACAGATGTCGGGTCAATTCGCGAGCCGCAGGCATGCCGTACTCGCCCGTACTGGGCTGATGCCAGACGATTCCGAAGCAGACATCGGTAGTCTTGGGTGCATGCGACTTGATCCACGCCATCACTTGCTGGACCGCACACCGGCACGCGACTGGACCGACGCCTACCCCATCGGCAACGGGCACCTGGGGGCCATGGTGTTCGGCGATCCCCAGCAGGATCGGCTCCAGGTCAACGATGCCGGCGTATGGCAGGGCAGGCCCGATCCGCGCTCCCTGCCCGGCGGGGCGGCCGCCGCGGTGCTCGAGGCCCGCGAGGCCGCACTGCGCGGTGACGTGCAGGCCGCCGATGCCGCCACCCGGCGCACCCAGTCCGGGAACGCGCAGATGTACCAGCCGTTCCTGGACCTGCGGATCCACCGCTCCACGGGCGGCTCCCCGCCCGCTCCCTCGGCGCGGATGCTGGATCTGCGCAACGGCTGGGCCATCACCATCGCCGAGCAGCTGCGTGCCGTCACCGGCGTGAGCATGGCCGATGACGTGCTGCTGGACCGGCGCGCGCTCGGCTCCCCCACCGATCTGGCTCTCAGCGTGTCCTCCCCGCACGAGCAGTCCGTGGCCGCACGCACCGCCTCCCACCCCGGTGCCGTGGTGCTGGTGGGAGCGCTGCGGGTGGGTGCGAGCGTGGATCCCGATGCAGGCGGGGACGACGCCGTGCGCACACCCGGATCGTTCACAGAGTCGGTCCATGCGAGCTGGGCCCTCGAGCTGCGCAGCGACGGCACGGCCAGCGCGGACCTCACCGCTCCCGACCCGTCGATCCGGGTGCACGGTGCCACCTGGGTCGAGCTGCGGCTGGTCTCGGCCACCCAGTTCGCCGCCGACGGCACCCTGCGGGTGCCCGATGCCGCTGCTCTGGAGGCGGAGGTGCTGGATCATCTCCACCGCCTCGCCCCCCTCGGTCATGCCGAGCTCGCCACTCGGGCGGAGGAGGCGCACCGCGAGCTCTACAAGCGGGTCGACCTGGACCTGGCCGCCCCTTCCGGCCCCACCCCCTCCCCGTACCGCGATCGCTCCCCGGCGGCCATGCCCACCACGGCGCAGCGCCTGGACGATCTGCGAGCCGATCCCGAGCACGCCGACGGGCCGGACCTGGTGGCCCTGCTCGCCCACATGGGCCGATACCTGCTGATCAGCGGCGGAGTGGGCGAGGGTCCCCCGCTGAACCTGCAGGGCATCTGGAACGAGTCGACCGCTCCCCCCTGGTTCAGCTACTACACCATCAACATCAACACGGAGATGAACTACTGGCCCTCCGGGCCCGGGCAGCTGCCCGAGGTGCTGCCCGCCCTGCGCACGTGGCTCGAGCTGCTGTCCCGGCAGGGTGAGCGCGTGGCGCGCGAGGTGTACGGCGCCCGCGGTTGGACCGCCCACCACAACTCGGACCGCTGGGGCTTCGCCGCCCCGGTCGGCGACGGCCAGGACCGCCCGCAGTGGTCGTTCTGGCCGCTCGGCGGGGCCTGGCTGACCAGCACCCTGGTGGACCTGCTGCGCTTCACCCCCGAGGGCCCGTCGCCCGCGGCAGCGCTGGCCGAGGGCGCCGCACGCTTCGTGCTGGACCTGCTGATCGAGCTGCCCGACGGAACGCTCGGCACCGCTCCCTCGACTTCACCGGAGAACCAGTTCGTGCTGCCGGACGGCACCGCGGGCGAGGTGCACGTGTCCACCACCAGCGACCTGGCGATCATCCGCCAGCTGCTGACGGACCTGCTGGAGATCTCCCGCACCACGGAGGTCGAGGAGGAGCTGCTGGAGCTGGCCGAGGCGGCGCTGTCCCGCCTGCCCGGCGAGCGCGTGCTGCCCTCCGGCCTGATCGCCGAGTGGTCCGACGACGAGCTGACTGACCTCGATCCCCACCACCGCCACCAGTCCCACCTGATCGGCGTGTACCCGGGGACGGGCCTGGACCCGCGTCGCGATCCTGCCCTCGGCCAGGCCGCCCGCTCCAGCCTGGTGGAGCGCGGCTTCGAGTCCACGGGCTGGTCGCTGGCCTGGCGGATCTGCCTTGCCGCCCGGCTGGAGGATGCCGAGCTGGGGCACCGCTTCCTGCAGCGGGCCCTGCACCGGGTGGATGCCGACGGCACCGATCCGGTCACCGGCGGCATCAGCGGCGGCGTGTACTCCTCCCTGCTGTGCGCCCACCCCCCGTTCCAGATCGACGGCAACTTCGGCGCTCTCGCCGGGGTCTGCGAGATGCTGCTGCAGTCCCACCGCGTGCAGGACGGCCACCGCGAGCTGTCCCTGCTGCCCGCGCTGCCCGCGGCCTGGTCCACCGGGCGTGCCCGCGGGCTGGGAGCCCGCGGGGGCGCGGTGGTGGACCTGGGCTGGACCCCGCAGCGGGTCGAGCTGGCAGTGCACCTGCCCTCCGGCGACCCCTCCGCTGACGACTACGTCGTGGAGCTCGACGGGGCCATGCATCCGCTGCCGACCCCGGAGCACGGCGTGGCCCGCCTGTCCCTGACCCGCACCACCGGCCAGGACCCTCACCTCCCCGGAAGAACCGGACGATGACCACCGAGCTGCGGTACTTCACCGATGCCGTGGGCGACCATGCCGTGGACTTCCTGCGCCGACATGCGGAGGCCAGCGCGGAGCAGGCAGGTACGGTGATCCGATGGCCAGGAAACAGGAGCGATCCGCCCCGCCCCCGGTGTGCACCATGACACCGCGCAGCGCGGCGTCACCCCGGAGCGTGACCTCACCCCAGAGCGCGACGACCGCCCAGGGCGTGACGTCACCGCTCAGCGCGACGCATCCGTCGGCCGCGATGCCGGGGGCCACCCGATGAGCCGCACCGACCACGGGGGCGGTCCCGCTCACGTCCCCGTCTGGGTGATCCGGTTCAACGAGGCCTTCGAGCGCGTCTACCTGGTGCTGCGGGTCAATGCGGCGTGGCTGGTGCTGACGCTGCTGGGCCTGGTGGTGCTGGGAGTGGCCCCGGCCAGCTGCGCCGCGGCCGATGCCTACATCTCCGGCCGCGAGGGCGACCGTGTACCGGTGTGGCGCACCATGTGGGCCTCCTACCGGTCCCAGATCGTGCGTGCCAACACCCGCATGCTGCCGCTGCTGGTGGTGCAGGGCGGAGCCCTGATGATGCTGTGGATCGTCATGGGCGGGGGTGCCGCCAGGCAGGCGATGACGGTGGTCCTCGCCTGCCTGGCCGTGATCAGCCTGTTCTGGGCCACCGTCAGCGCATCCGCACTCGCCGCGGTCCCGCGGGTGCGCCGCCAGGACCTCCTGGTGAGCTGGCGGATCTCGCTCCTGATACCGGGCGCCCTGCCGTTGCGGTCGGTGGGTCTGGGCCTGCTGCTGCTGGTGTGGGTGCTGCTGTGCTGGGCGCTGTGGCCGGTGGGCCTGCTGCTGGGGGCGGGAACGGCCGTGGACATCGCGGTGTCGCTGCTGGGTCGCCGCGGCGAGCGCCTGCTGGACGAGCTCGACCGCGCCTCCGCCGCGGCAGGCGGCTGAAGCACGGCCCGGCCGCGAGGACTACGCTTTGTGACAACGACGACCGCCCGACAGCGGGCGAGGAACCGAGGACAAGGGGAGACATGGCTGACCTGACGATGAGCGTCACCCGCACCGATGCGGTGCTGATCGGCGGCGGTATCGCCAGCGCCACCCTGGCCGCGCTGCTGACCGAGCTCGAGCCGGACTGGAGCATCCAGGTGGTCGAGAAGCTCGATGGCGTGGGCAAGGAGTCCTCCGACGGCTGGAACAACGCCGGCACCGGCCACAGCGCCCTGTGCGAGCTGAACTACACGCCGCAGGACGTGGACGGCTCGGTGAGCCCCGCCAAGGCGATCAACATCAACGAGCAGTTCCAGGTCTCCCGCCAGTTCTGGTCCTACCTGGTGGAGAACGACCGGATCGGCGATCCCGCCTCCTTCATCCGCTCGGTGCCGCACATGAGCTTCGTGCGAGGCATCGAGAACGTGGACTACCTGCGCCGGCGCCACCAGGCCCTGACCGCGAACCCGCTGTTCGACCGGATGGAGTTCAGCACCGAGCACTCCCGCCTGGCGGAGTGGGCCCCGCTGGTCTCCGAGGGCCGCCCGGTCACCGAGACCATTGCGGTGACCCGCTCCCCCGACGGCACAGACGTGGACTTCGGGACCCTCACCCGCCAGCTGCTGACCATGGCCTCCGGCCGGGGCACCTCGGTGGCCACCGGCTGGGAGGTCGTGGACCTGCGACGCATGGGCTCGGACTGGGGTGTGATGGCCCGCTCGGTGGACGGCAACGAGGTGAAGGTGTTCCGGGCCCCGTTCGTGTTCGTGGGCGCGGGAGGCGCGGCCCTGCCGCTGCTGCAGAAGTCCGGGATCGAGGAGATCCGCGGCTTCGGCGGCTTCCCGATCTCCGGGCAGTGGCTGCGCTGCACCAACCCCGAGGTGATCGAGCGTCACGACGCGAAGGTGTACGGCAAGGCCGCTGTGGGCGCCCCGCCGATGAGCGTGCCCCACCTGGACACACGCTTCATCGAGGGGCAGCGCTCCCTGATGTTCGGCCCGTACGCAGGCTGGTCCCCGAAGTTCCTCAAGACCGGCCGCTACACCGACCTGTTCGCCTCGGTCAAGCCCTCCAACGTCACCCAGATGCTCGCCGTGGCCCCGCCGAACCTGGACCTGATGACCTACCTGGCCTCGCAGCTGGCCGCCACCGGCCGCCAGCGCTTCGAGGCGCTGCGCGAGTACATGCCGCAGGCCCGTCCGGAGGACTGGGAGCCCGTCATCGCCGGACAGCGCGTCCAGGTGATCGCCCCCGACGCGGACAAGCACGGCGTGCTGCAGTTCGGCACCCAGATGATCACCTCCGCGGACGGCTCCATCGGCGGCATGCTGGGCGCCTCCCCCGGCGCCTCCACCTCCACCACCATCCTGCTGGACATGCTCACCGGGATGTTCCCGGACCGGGTGGACTCCTGGCGCGGCACCATCACCTCGATGGTGCCCAGCTGGGGCACACGCCTGAGCGATGACCCCCGTGCCGCGCACGAATCTCTCGAGCGCACCGCCGAGTCCCTCGGCCTGCGCCACTGACCACGCCCCGTCGCCGGGGCCAGATCTAGAGGAGGAACCGCATGCGCATCTCCCTGATGCCCACCTGTCTGGTGGACGTGATGACCCCGGACGTGGCCCGGTCCACCGTGATGCTCCTGGAGCGGCTGGGGCACGAGGTGGTCTTCGACCGCCGCCAGACCTGCTGCGGCCAGATGCACACCAACACCGGGTACTACAAGGAGGCCGCACCGGTGGTGCGCAGCTTCGTGGACACCTTCGAGTCGCAGCTGGAGGAGGTGGACGCGATCGTGATGCCCTCGGGCTCCTGCGCCGGCTGCGTGCGCGAGCAGCACCCCCTGGTGGCCCGCCACGAGGGCGATGCGGAGCTGGAGGAGCGCGCCGCGGCCGTGGCCGCCAAGACCTACGAGCTCTCGGAGCTGCTGGTGGACGTGCTCAAGGTGACCGATGTGGGCGCGTACTTCCCGCACACGGTGACCTACCACCCCACCTGCCACTCGATGCGGATCCTGAAGGTGGGCCCGCGCCCGCTGCGCCTGCTGCGCGCCGTGGAGGGCATCGAGGTGGTGAACCTGCCGCAGTCGGACACCTGCTGCGGCTTCGGCGGCACCTTCTCGGTCAAGAACGACGCCACCTCCGATGCGATGGTCACCGACAAGGCCGCCAACGTGGTGGCCAGCGGCGCGGAGTACGTGGTGGCCGGGGACGCCTCGTGCCTGATGAACATCGGCGGGAAGCTGCACCGGGAGCACGCGGGTGACTCCGCTCCCCGCGCGATCCACCTGGCGCAGATCCTCGCCTCCACGCGCGAGGAGCCGTTCGTGCCCTCCGGGACCATCCTGGGGAGGGCCTCATGAGCCGGGAGGGCCGCATGGACACCGTCGACCTCGGGATGCCGGCCGTGCGACCCCAGCACGCCTCCCCCTCCTCGCACCTGCGCGGCACCCGGGGCTTCCCCGCCGCCGCACGGGACGCCCTGGGGGACGAGGTGCTGCGGGGCAACCTCACCTACGCCACCGCCACCATCCAGGCCAAGCGCGCCTCGGTGGTGCGGGAGATGCGGGACTGGCAGAAGCTGCGTGATGCCGGCAGCGCCCTGAAGTGGCACGTCACCGATCACCTGCCCGAGCTGCTGGAGCAGCTGGAGGCTTCCGTGACCGCCGCCGGCGGCACCGTGCACTGGGCCCGTGACGCCGAGGAGGCCGGGGAGATCGTCACCCGGCTCACCCTCGAGCGCGGCGCCCAGGACGTGCTGAAGGTGAAGTCCATGGCCACCCAGGAGATCGGCCTGAACGAGACGCTGGCCCACGCAGGCGTGCGCGTGATCGAGTCGGACCTGGCCGAGCTGATCGTGCAGCTGGCCGGGGACGCCCCCAGCCACATCCTGGTCCCCGCGATCCACCGCAACCGCGCCCAGATCCGCGAGATCTTCCTGCAGGCCATGCCGGACATCGACCCCGAGATCACCGACGACCCGGCTGCCCTGGCCGGTGCCGCCCGTCGGTTCCTGCGCGAGCGGTTCCTGGACATGGAGCAGTCCGTGGCGATCTCCGGTGCGAACTTCGCCGTGGCCGACACCGGCACCCTGGTGGTGGTGGAGTCCGAGGGCAACGGCCGCATGTGCCTGACCCTGCCCCGCACCCTGATCTCGGTGGTGGGGATCGAGAAGATCGTGCCCAGCTTCCAGGACCTCGAGGTGTTCCTGCAGCTGCTGCCGCGCTCCTCCACCGGTGAGCGCATGAACCCGTACACCACCCTGTTCACCGGGGTGGCCGAGGGGGACGGCCCGCAGGAGTTCCACCTGGTGCTGCTGGACAACGGCCGCAGTGCGGTGCTGGAGGACCCCGAAGGCCGCTCGGCCCTGCACTGCATCCGCTGCTCCGCCTGCCTGAACGTGTGCCCCGTGTACCAGCGCACGGGCGGCCATGCCTACGGTTCCACCTACCCGGGCCCGATCGGGGCGATCCTGTCCCCGCAGATGACCGGCGTGAGCGACCCGGAGGATCCCAACGCGACCCTGCCGTACGCCTCCAGCCTGTGCGGGGCCTGCTACGACGTGTGCCCCGTGAAGATCGACATCCCCTCGATCCTGGTGCACCTGCGGGCCAAGGAAGTCGATCAGCGCCGGGAGGCCCGCGGGCAGTTCCGCGGCACCTGGGACGTGGCCATGAAGGGTGCCGGCCGCCTGATGTCCTCCCCGCGGGCCTACGACGCCGCGGTGCGCTCGGCCGGTCCCCTCTCCCGGGTGCTCCCCGGGGAGAACATCGGTCGCCTGCCCGGGGTGCTCCCCCTGGTGCCCGGGTGGACGGACCACCGGGACCTCCCGCATCCCGGGCAGTCCTTCCGCTCGTGGTGGGCCGCCAGGGAGAAGCACAGCGCAGCGACGGATCAGCAGCCCGGTGCCCGCGATGAGCCGGAGCAGCCGAAGGCCCCGCGCTCCGGAAGCGGCACCGACCGCACCGCGCAGAACGGAGGGGAAGCATGAGCACCTGGGACGACCGCCGCCCCGCGCGCACCCCGGGGATGAGCGCCAAGGAGGAGATCCTGGCGCGCGTGCGCACCGCGCTGGCCGCACCCCGCCGCGATGACGTCACCACATACGCCGACGTGCCGCGCGCCTACCAGCGGGCGGACGACAAGCAGGAGACCGGCACCGACCCCGGCAAGGTGCGCGACGTGCTGGTGCAGCGACTCGAGGACTACACCACGGTGGTGCACCGCACCACCGAGCCCGCTGCCGCGGCGGCGATCGCGCAGGCCCTAGACGGCGCCGGCAGCGTCGTGGTCCCCCGCGGGATCCCCGGGGAATGGACCCAGGGCCTGGATGCGCAGCTGCTGACCGACGACGGGACTCTCAGCGCGCACCAGCTCGACGAGGTCGACGCGGTGCTCACCGGTTGCCACACGGCCATCGCACTGACCGGCACCCTGGTGCTGCGCGGGGACGAGCTGTGCGGTCGTCGCGCGATCACCCTGGTCCCCGATCGCCACGTGGTGGTGGTGCGGGCCGAGCAGGTGGTGCTGGGGGTGCCCAAGGGCATCGAGCGCATGGGCGAGGATCCTGGCGCGCCCTGGACCATGATCTCCGGGCCCAGCGCCACCAGCGACATCGAGCTGGACCGCGTCGAGGGCGTGCACGGCCCGCGGCGCCTCGAGGTGGTGCTGATCGAGCCCGAGCAGCCCGCCGGTGACGAACCGAGCACGAAGGAGAAGCAGGGATGAGCGAGACCTCCCCGTCCACACCCGCCGCCACGCCCCCGGCCGCTGCGGCGACCCCCGTGACCGCCGCCCGCGCCCGCGGCGAGGAGCTGACCCTCAGCGCGGGCCCCTACACCGCCGTCGTCTCCACCGTCGGCGCCACCCTGGAGTCCCTCACCGTCGATGGCCGCGACCTGCTGGTGCGCAGCCCGGAGCAGGGCCCGATGCTGCACTACCGCGGCGCCGTGGTGGCCCCCTGGCCCAATCGCATCGGCGATGGGGCGTACACCTGGGACGGCCAAAAGCTGCAAGTGCCCATCAACGAGGTCGAGCGCGGCAATGCGCTGCACGGCCTGCTGTGCTTCCAGGCGTACACTCCGGCAGCGGTCTGCGAGGACGAGGTGGTGCTGCGCACCCAGCTGATGCCCACCACCGGGTACCCCTTCCAGCTCCTGATGACCGTGCGCTACACCCTGGATGCCGAGACGGGGCTCAGCTGCACCGTCACCGCCCGGAACCTCGGGGCCGAGGACGCCCCCTACGGGGTGTGCCCCCACCCCTACCTGGTGGCCGGCCCGGAGCCGCTGGAGGAGTGGTCCCTGCAGGCGGGACTGGGCACCGTGCTCACCGTCACCGAGGATCGCCTGCTGCCCACCGGCACCGCACCGGTGGAGCGAGACGGCGAGTTCGACTTCACCCAACCGCGCGTGATCGGTGACCAGGCCATCGACCATGCCTTCACCGACCTGGAGCGCGACGAGCACGGCATGTTCGTGGTGCGGGTGACCGCACCGGGCGGGACCGGCGTGCAGCTCACGGCCGGGGCCGAGTGCACCTGGCTGCAGCTGCACACGGCGGACCGTCCGGAGCCGGAGAACAACCGGGTGGGGCTGGCGGTCGAGCCGATGACCTGCCCTCCGGACGCCTTCCGCTCCGGGACCGACGTGGTGCGCCTCTCCCCCGGCGCCGAGCACGCCGCCTCCTGGTCGATCCGGGGCTGGTGAGCGCACCGGCACGGAGCCTGTGGCGCGCACCAGCTCGGCACGCGCGACGACGAAGGCCCGTCACCACGGATGGTGACGGGCCTTCTGTTGGCATCGGGGACGGTCAGTTCCCCTGCGCCGCGTAGTAGGCGGAGCGGATCTCGCTGGAGATACGGCCGCGGTCGGAGACCTCGTAGCCGTTGGAGCGGGCCCACTCGCGGATGCGGGGGGTGTCGTTCGAGCTGCCGGATCCGGCACTGCCGGCGCCGCGGGAGCGACGGCCGCCCACCCGGCGGGCCTTCTCGACCCAGGTGCCCAGCTCGCCGCGCAGCTTGGCGGCATTGTCCTCGGACAGATCGATCTCGTAGGCCACGCCGTCCAGGGCGAAGCTCACCGTCTCCGCTGCCTTCTCGCCGTCGATGTCGTCGATCAGTTCCACGTAGGTCTTACGCGCCATTCCGGTTCTCCCTCGTCGCTCAGAAACAGGGGCGGTACGTCCCTGCGCCGGTTCGGCCAGCTCGCTCATTATGTATTCCTTCGGCGCTGAGATCAATCTGTGGATGTAATGGTGGGATCATCATCCCCTTTTTCACGGGCGCGCCGCTGCGCCAGGTATTCCTTCTCGGCCTGTTTATCGGCCTCCCGCTCGGAGCGATCGGCCCTCAGGATGGAGCGCATCACGAACCAGAACAGCAGTCCCACGCCGATCGACGGCACCAGCGCGCCGGCCTCGAACCAGAATCCTTCACCCACCTCACGCCTCCGGCTTCACGAGCGGGAACAGGACGGTCTCGCGAATGCCCAGCCCGGTGAGCGCCATGAGCAGGCGGTCCACGCCCATTCCCATGCCGCCCGTGGGCGGCAGGGCGTACTCCATGGCCTCCAGGAAGTCCTCGTCCAGACGCATCGCCTCGTCGTCGCCCTGGGCGGCGAGCGCGGCCTGCTGGGCGAAGCGCTCGCGCTGGATCACCGGATCGACGAGCTCGGAGTACCCGGTGCCCAGCTCGAAGCCGCGCACGTACAGGTCCCACTTCTCCACCACGCCGGGCGTGGAGCGATGGGCGCGCACCAGCGGGCTGGTCTCCACCGGGAAGTCCCGCACGAAGGTGGGCGCGTGCAGGTGATCGCCCACCCGGTGCTCGAACAGCTCCTCGACCAGCTTGCCGTGGCCGTACTTGGGGTGGTCGAGGTCCAGGCCCAGGGAGCGCCCCACCTGGCGCAGCTGCTCCGGGGTGGTCTCCGGCGTGATCTCCTGCCCCAGCGACTCCGAGAGCGAGCCGTACACGGTGATCTTCTGCCAGTCCCCCGAGAGGTCGTACTCGGATCCGTCGGCAAGGGTGACCACCTGGGAGCCGGTGGCCGCCTCGGCGGCCTCCTGCACCAGCTCCCGGGTGAGGTCGCCGATCGTGTCGTAGTCCCCGTAGGCCTGGTACGCCTCGAGCATGGAGAACTCCGGCGAGTGCGTGGAATCTGCACCCTCGTTGCGGAAATTGCGATTGATCTCGAACACCCGCTCCATACCGCCCACGGCTGCGCGCTTGAGGAACAGCTCGGGAGCGATCCGCAGGTACAGATCCAGATCGAACGCATTCATATGCGTCACGAAGGGGCGCGCCGCCGCACCGGAGGGAATCACCTGGAGCATCGGCGTCTCCACCTCGACGAAATCGCGGCGGTGGAAGGACTCGCGCAGGGAATGCATGACCCGGGAACGCAGTCGAGCCGTGTCCCGCGCATCCTGCCGCACGATCAGGTCGACGTAACGACGGCGCACCCGCGATTCCTCAGAGAGCTCCGCGTGCAGAACGGGAAGGGGGCGCACTGCCTTGGCGGCCATCTGCCAGGAATCGGCGAACACGCTCAGCTCACCGCGCCGGGAGGATCCCACCGTGCCGTGGAAGAACACGTGATCGCCCAGATCCACATCGGCCTTCAGATCGGCCAGCCGCTCGGCCCCCACCTTCGCCTGGGACAGCATGATCTGCAGGCGCCGCCCCTCACCGTCCTGCACGGTGACGAACGCCAGCTTGCCCGTGTTGCGCTGGAACACGACGCGGCCGGCCACACCGACCTCGTCCTCAGTCTCCTGACCGGCTTCGAGGTGCCCGTACCGCTCGCGCACGGACGCGATCGTGGTGGTGACCGGCACGGAGACGGGGTAGGCCTCCTCCCCGCGCTCGAGCAGCCGCTCCCGCTTGGCCCTGCGCACCGCGACCTGGTCGGACGTGTCGACCGGCTCGGGGGTGTCGACGGAGTCGGGGGTCTGGGGATCTGCACTCATGGCGGCGATTGTCTCAGAACCTCGCCGACTGGTGCGCTTCGGCCTCAGGGCTCTGTCGTCTGCACCACAGCCGCGTCCAGCAGGCGGGTGCCGTCCACCCAGCCGGCGAGCATCACCAGGGTGGGGCCGCGGTGGTCGGGGGCGACCAGTCGCAGTGTGGCCGGGTCCAGGGCCAGGGCGTAGTCGAAGCGCAGCCCGGCGGTGCGCGGTGAGTACGGAGCCGTCCCCGACGTCGCCTGCTCGAGCACGCGTAGCACACCGCTGAGGGAGGGGGCCGCCTCCCGTGCGGCGGCGATGGTGGCGGACAGCCCCAGGGCGTGGCCCCGGCCCTCCTCGCTCAGGAACAGGTTGCGGCTCGAGCGGGCCAGGCCCTCGGGCTCACGCTGGATGTCCACCGGTTCGATGCGCACCGGCAGGTCGAGATCGTTCACCAGGGACTGGACGATGGCGAGCTGCTGGGCGTCCTTGCGGCCGAACACGGCGATGTCGGGAGTGGTGAGGTTCAGCAGCTTGGTGACCACAGTCGCCACGCCGTTGAAGTGGCCGGGCCGGGAGGCGCCCTCGTAGAGGGTGGCGATCTCGCCCGCGGTGACGCTGACCATCGGCGGCAGCGTCGGGTACATCTCCTCGGTGGCGGGCGCGAACACCAGGTCCACCATGCCGTCCACCATCGCCAGGTCACCCTCGAGGTCCCGGGGGTAGGCGTCGAAGTCCTCGCCGGGCCCGAACTGCAGGGGATTGACGAAGTCGGTGAGGATCACGTGGTCGGCGAGCTCGCGGGCACGCTCGATGAGCATCAGGTGCCCCTCGTGCAGCGACCCCATGGTCATCACCACCGCGACCGTGCCGTCCATGGCGGCGCGGCGCTCACGCAGATGCTGCTTGGTGCGCACCACGGTGGTGGTGCGGTTGCTCCCGGTCTCGGTCATCGATCCTCCGTCGCTGCGTCCTGGTCCGGGCCCTCGCCGGCATCGGGCGCGGCTGCATCCAGCAGCTGCTGGATCGCGTGTGCCACCTCGGGGGCCAGTCCCGCGCGGGCCAGTGTCGCCCGTGCCAGAGCACGATACGTCGCCGCGGTGTCACCGCGCGCACCGCGCACCGCGGTGGCATCGAGATCCCCGAGCGCCTCCAGGTGGGCGGCCACCGTTCCGGCGTCGCCGCGGACGACGGGTCCGGTCAGGGCCGCGGAGCCGCGGCGCAGGGACTCGTCCAGGGCGGCCTCCAGCAGGGGGCGCAGATAGGCTCCGGGGTTGTCGATCCCCAGGCGCGAGAGCGCATCGAGAGCCTGGTCCACCAGCACCACCAGGTGGTTGGCGCCGTGGGCGAGGGCTGCGTGGTAGAGCGGCCGATCGCCCTCGGGAAGCACGGTGGCCTCCCCGCCCAGCTCGACCACCAGCGCGGCGGCGACGGGCAGGAATGCCTGCTCCGCGGTGATCGCCATCGGGCAGCCCACCAGGCGGGCCAGGTCGTCGCGGGTTCCGGTGAAGGTCATGGCGGGATGGATCGCGAGGGTGGCGCAGCCGGCCCTGGCCAGGGGTGCCAGCACCCCGATGCCGTGGCTGCCGGAGGTGTGCACCACCAGCTGCCCTCCCGGGGCCAGTCCCGTGGTGGCGATCCCGCTGACCAGCGGCCCCAGCTGGTCGTCGGGGACGGCCAGCAGCAGCATCTCGCTGCGCTCCACGATGGCGGGCACATCCAGCAGGGGCACCCGAGGAAGGAGCTCCTGGGCACGGGCACGGGACGCGTCGGAGACGGCGTAGGCACCGGTGATGCCGTGCCCCTCGGCGCGCAGGGCAGCGCCGAGCACAGCACCCACCCTGCCGGCGCCGATCACCCCGATCCCCAGGCGCGGGGCGCTCATCTCCCGGTCTCCTGCCCGGCGCCTGACGACGCCGACAGCGCCAGAGCGGGTTCGCGCCAGGTGGAGCGGTCGCTGTAGCGACGGGAGGTGGCGGCATCGTGGGCCAGCACGGCGTGCAGGTGTCGGGCCGCTTCACGGGGCAGGTCACCGATGGTCTCCGTGTGACCGGCCACCCCCACCTTGAGATCGAGGGACCGGAGTCGACGCGCGAAGGGGTCGTCCTCGATCGCGACCTGCTGGATGCGGTCGCGGGGGATGATCACGAGCTTGCGGGCCAGCAGGCCGTGGCGCTGGATCAGGACCCCCGGCAGCAGTACCACGACCTGGGTGCGGCGGGAATACCACTGCAGGCGATGCGGCGCGCGCAGCCCGTCGATGTCGCGGGCGGGGGCGGTGAGCAGGTGCTCGAGGGTGGCCATGTCGTCGGCGGTGCCCAGGGTGGGTGCGAGGTGCCCGAGGGTCAGCCACAGCTCCTCGCGAGTGCCGACAGGCAGAACGTTGGAGGCCTCGTTGCTGTCGTCGCCGATACCGGCCACGGTGACGCTGACGGAGGTCCAGCCGGGTGAGCGCCACAGCAGGGGCCGTTTCAGGGCGAAGCGCTGGATGCGGCCGGTGGCGATGTTGTCGGTGCGGGTGTTCAGCAGACCGCGACGCATCCGCAGGCCCCGGTCGGTGATGCGGGAGACAAAGCCCCAGCCACCCTCGATCCGACCGAACACGTACTTGGGCAGGGCGATCAGCGCCGGCAGCAGCGCGATCAGGGAGGCGAAGGCGAAGCCGTCCTGCCAGATGCCCAGCCCGATGGCGACGATCCCGCCGATGATTCCGAACACGATGCTGAGCAGGAAGTCGGCGTCGCGAACGAGCGAATGGACCAGGCGCTGGGTGGGGATCTCGGCGATCAGCTCACCGTCCTCCACCTCGCCCTTCAGCAGCTTCCGCAGCGGGTCAGGGGCGCTGGCCGGCGGGGCGCTGGCCGGCGGGGCGCCGTCGGCCGACGGCTCCTGGTCCGCGTCCGTCAGATCCCCGGGGGCCGTCGGAGTGCTCGCGGCGTCCACCTGCCGGGGGTCCACCCCGGCGGCGACCGCGAGGATACGGGTGCGCAGCTCCTCGGCGTCCGCGGCACGCACGTACTCGATGTCGAGGTAGGACTCCCCTCCCCCGGCGACCTCCACCCTCACCTTGGACAGGCCCAGCAGGCGAGCGAGGAACGGGCGTTCCACGGTGACCGATTCGATCTTCTCGCGGGGAGCGAACTCGCGGGACTTGCTCAGCAGCCCCTTGTGCAGCGCCACCCCGGACTCGTCCACCGCATAGGTGGTGAACCACCAGGACAGGGCCGACGCCACCACCGCGATCACTACGGCGACGACCAGGATGCCGAGTGCCGCCAGGGCGCGACCCCAGGTGAAGTCGCCGGCCAGGCGCGCAATGTTCTGGGCGGTGAGGACAGCGACGATGCCCACCACGATCTTCCAGCCCGTCACCAGCGGGGTGATGGGGTGGGTGCGGCGGTGCGCGATGGTGGCTGCCTCGGAGCCGGTCGCCGGGTTCTCGTCCGGGCCGGTGGGGCTCTCGTCGCTCGGGCCGGCGGTCGGCTCGGTGCCGGGGGCGGTCACAGCGCCGCCATGGTGTCGATGCCGCGGCGGGTGAGCAGCTCGCGCAGCCGCTCGGCCTCCTCCTTGGGAAGGCCCGGCAGGGTCTCGCCCGCGTCTGCGGCGGTGGTGAAGCTGATCTTGGCCAGGCCGTAGGAGCGGTCCACGGGTCCCTCGTCGATCTTCACCGATTGGATGCGGCCGTACGGCACGGTGACGACATTGCGGAACATGAGTCCGGAGGCGACGATCAGCTCGTCCTCACCGTCGAGGTAGCCGATGGCGCGGACCCGGCGCGGGGTGAACAGCAGCCCCTGCACCACGGTGATGGCGGGGATCACGGCGACCAGGCCCAGCCACCACCAGCCCTGCCACCACCACAGCACCAGGCAGGCGGCGATCATCAGCACCCCGGTCACGTACCCGGGGATGCCTGCGATGTAGCGAGCGGGGATCAGCTTCGGGGAGACGGGCTTCAGCCCGCTTGCGCCGATGCGGGGGCCGTCGTCGGTGACGATCGGGACCGGAGGATCCGACGGCTCGCGATCCGACGGCTCGCGATCCGATGACTCAGAACGAGGCCCCGGCTTCTGCGCGGCCTCAAGACGGCGTTCGGAAACCCGCGGCATCGGGGCGGGGCCGCGCTGCGTCTCGACCGGGACCTGCAGCTGCGACTCCGGCGGTTCGACGAACTCTCGAGGAGGTTGGTTCATGGCATCCATGGTCGCACTCGGAGCGCTCGTGGACCTCCGCCGCAGGTCGGCCACCTCACCCGCGTTTGGTCGATCTCTCACCGGGAGCGGATCGACCGCTCGTCCGGTGCGCCGCCGTCAGCCGCTCGCCTCGGCGCCCTCGACACCGCCGTCACCGTCCTCCGGGGGAAGCTTGCCCCACCGCTCCACCAGCACGCCGAGCACGCCCAGTGCGAGACCGGCCACCGCCGCGGCCGCCGTGGGAAGGACAGCGTCCCACGGGTCACCGGTACCGCTGACCAGGAGGAACAGGGCCTGACCGGTGAAGATCCCGCCCACCAGGGCCCCGGTGTAGGCGCAGGCCCGCGCCAGCAGCACGGTGCGGAAGGCGGTGGGAAGGTCGATCTGGTGCCTGCGCGGCGCGAGCGAGGGGTGCAGGGAGCGCTCCTCGCTCTCCTGCATGTAGCGCCGCAGCGGCAGTCCGTACGCGAGCAGCACGGCGCTCAGGATGGCGAGCACCCCTGCGGTGAGCCAACCCGTCACCGGCACCGAGTGCCCGCGCGCCGCCAGGGTGTTCATCATCTGTGCGCCGAACACGGCGGCCAGCACGGCGATGACGACCAGCACCGGGATGTTGAGCGGTCTCACGGCCGGTCGAATCCTTCCACGGCGGGCCCGGGGCGCAGTCCGTCGCGGTCGGCCGCCGCCGCGAGCAGGTCGCCGACGGGGCCATGCCCGGGCAGCTCGGCCTTGGGGCGGGCCGCGTGCCAGGGAGCGAGCACGAAGGCGCGCTCATGGGCGCGGGGATGCGGGAGGGTGAGCTCCGGGTCCTCCAGCCGCATCGGACCGTAGGTGATCACGTCGACGTCCAGCGTGCGCGGGCCCCAGTGCTCGCGCCGCTCGCGCCGGGCGTGGCGCTCGGCGGACTGCGCGGCGGCCAGCAGCTCGAAGGGCCCCAGAACGGTGTGCACGCCGATCGCGGAGTTGAGGTAGGCGCCCTGCTCGGGACCGCCCACGGGATCGGTCTCGAGCACCGGTCCGGTCCACGCGATCTCCAGGCCGTCGGTGGACTCGAGCACGGTGAGGGCGCGTTGGAGGTGCTGCGGGCGGTCCCCCAGGTTGGTGCCGAGGGCCAGCACGGCCTCGACGGGAGACGCGTGGCGCGTGATCCTCACCCGGACGTCCTCGAAGGGGATCCCCACGGGGGCGGAGGGCTTGTGCACGGTGACCTGCACGCGCCGTAGCAACGGATGCGCCTGGAGCGCGCCGGAGGCGATGCGCTCGGCGAGGGTCTCGATCAGGTCGCGAGCGCCGGTGGTGATCTCCCTCTGCACGAGCTGGGCGATCTCGGCGTAGTTCACGGTGCGGGACAGGGCGTCGGTGCGGCCGGCGGGGCCGGTGGACAGGCCCAGGGCCACATCCACCACGAACTCCTGGCCGATCTGCTTCTCCTGCTCCAGCACCCCGTGGTGGCCCCAGCCGCGCAGACCGGTCAGCTCGATCACGTCGAGCTCGCCCGCGCCGCGGAGGCGAGCCTGCTCATCGCCCGGTCGTGCGGGCTCTGCGCCGGGTGCGTCCTGTCCGGTCACCGTCGGCTCCTCGCGGCCCTGGCACGGCGCAGCCGGTCCCCCACCCGCACGGCGGCGAGGGAACCGGGGACCTCGTGGACGCGCACCGCCCAGGCTCCGTGCTCGGCGCTGTAAGCACTGACGGCAGCGGTAGCGGCATCCCGGTCCACGTCCAGCGTCCCCAGGAAGCGCTTGCGGGAGGCTCCGACGAGGATCGGCAGCCCGTGCTCGGCGATCGCCTCCCAGTGGGCCAGCACCTCCCAGTTCTGCTCGCCCGTCTTGGAGAAGCCCAGCCCGGGGTCGACCACCAGGAAGCGGTCCTCCACCCCGGCCTCCCGCAGTGCGTGCAGACGCTCGGCGAGCTCGGCGGCGCTGTCGCGCGCCACGTCCGCGTAGTTGGCCATGCCTGTCATCACGTCACTGTGCCCGCGCCAGTGCATGGCCACGAACACCGGCGGGGTGCCCAGGCGTGTGCGCAGCCGGGCGGCCTCCCGGCCCATCTCGGCATCGGCGAGTCCCGCGGAGACGTCGTTGATGATCAGTGCACCCGCCTCGACGCAGGCGGCGGCGACGGAGGCCCGCATGGTGTCCACGCTGACCACATGACCGTCCTCGGCGAGGGCGCGCACCACGGGCACCACGCGCCGCAGCTCTTCGTCCTCCTCGACACGGGGGGCACCGGGCCGGGTGGACTCACCGCCCACGTCGATGATCGCCGCACCCTGGGCGGCCAGCAGGCGTCCGTGCGCGACGGCCTCGGCGGTGCCGCTGTGCTCGCCGCCGTCGGAAAAGGAGTCCGGTGTGACGTTGAGGATGCCCATCACCAGGGTGCCCTGCCCGTCCAGCTGCGAGGGCAGACCGGCGGGCCGACGCCGCTGCGTCGGCGCACCTGCTGTGATCGGCTCAGCCCCGGTCATCGGCTCAGCCCCGGCTGATCAGGGTCATGGCCTCGGCGCGGGTGGTGGCGCTGTCGCGCAGCATCCCGCGCACGGCACTGGTGACGGTGCGGGCGCCATCGGCCCGCACCCCCCGCATGGACATGCACATGTGCTCGGCCTCGATCACCACGATCGCCCCGGCCGCGCTCAGCTGCTTCATCAGCGCATCGGCGATCTGGGTGGTGATGCGCTCCTGCACCTGGGGGCGCCGCGCGTACACGTGGACCAGGCGGGCCAGCTTGCTCAGACCGGTCACCGTGCCGTTGCCGGGGATGTAGCCCACGTGGGCGACGCCGAAGAAGGGCAGCAGATGGTGCTCGCACATCGAGTGGAAGCGGATGTCCCGCACCAGCACCAGTTCCTGGTGGTCGATGTCGAAGGTGGTCGACAGCGGCTGCTCGGCATCCTCCTCCAGGCCCTGGAACACCTCGGCGTACATTCGGGCCACTCGCGCGGGCGTCTCGCGCAGACCGTCCCGATCCGGGTCCTCCCCCAGCCCGGCGAGGATCTCCCGCACGGCCGCGGCGATGCGCTGCTGGTCGATGGCCATCTCAGGCGCCCGTCGGTCCGTCTAACGGCCCCTGCACACCGGGGGCACCGGGGATGTCCGGACCGTCACCACCGGGGTGCGGCAGCTCGGGCGGACCGGGGGTCAGCGGCTCACCCGCATCAGAGGACTCCGCCCCGGTGGCCGTGGTGGTGGCGCCGGCCTTGGGGGCCTCCAGTGTGGGACGGTCCTCGCTGGACTGCCACACCTCGCGCAGGGGCCGCTTCCTCACGTCGGCAAACACCTCGGCGAGCTCGCGCTCGCCCAGGGTCTCCTTCTCCAGCAGCTCCTCCACCAGGCGGTCCAGCACGTGGCGGTTCTCCACGATCACCGCGTGGGCCTCGTCCAGGGCGTTGTCCAGGAGCTTGCGCACCTCCTGGTCGACCAGGGTCGCGGTCTCGCCGCTGAAGCGGGGCGCCTGACCCTGCTGCATGCCGACGAAGACCTCGTCCTGATCGCCGGAGAGGGCGACCTGGCCGACGGCCTCGCTCATGCCCAGCTGCATCACCATGGTGCGGGCGATCTTGGTCGCGTTCTGCAGGTCGCTGGAGGGGCCGGTGGTGACGTCGTGGAAGATGCTCTCCTCCACGGCGTAGCCACCCATGGCGTAGGCCAGGCGGTCCAGCAGCTCGTTGCGGGACTGGTAGTTGCGGTCCTGGGTGGGCACCACCATCGTGTAGCCGCCGGCACGGCCGCGCGGCAGGATCGTCACCTTGGTGACGGGGGCGGAGTTGTTCAGGGCCGCGGCCACCAGGGCGTGCCCGCCCTCGTGGTACGCGGTCATCTGCCGCTCCCGCTCGCTCATCACCTTGGAGTACCGCTGGGGCCCCATGGAGACGCGGTCGATGGCCTCGTCCAGGGCGCGGTTGTCGATGATCTGGTTGCCGGAGCGGGCCGTGAGCAGCGCGGCCTCGTTCAGCACGTTGGCCAGATCCGCACCGGACATGCCGATGGTGCGGCGGGCCACGGCCTCGAGGTCCACGTCGTGCGCGAGGGGCTTGCCCTTGGCGTGCACGCCGAGGATGTGCAGGCGGCCCTTGAGGTCCGGGGCCTCCACGGCGATCTGGCGGTCGAAGCGGCCCGGACGCAGCAGGGCCGGGTCCAGGATGTCCACGCGGTTGGTGGCGGCGATGAGGATCACGTTCTGGTTCTCGTCGAACCCGTCCATCTCCACCAGCATCTGGTTCAGGGTCTGCTCGCGCTCGTCGTGGCCACCGCCCATGCCGGCGCCGCGATGGCGGCCCACGGCGTCGATCTCGTCGATGAAGATGATCGCCGGCGCGTTCTCCTTGGCGGTGTTGAACAGGTCGCGCACGCGGCTGGCGCCCACACCCACGAACATCTCCACGAAGTCGGAGCCGGAGATGGAGTAGAACGGCACGTTGGCCTCACCGGCCACGGCGCGGGCCAGCAGGGTCTTGCCGGTGCCGGGCGGGCCGTACAGCAGCACGCCCTTGGGGATCTTGGCGCCGACGGCCTGGTACCGGCCCGGGTCCACCAGGAACTGCTTGATCTCGTCGAGCTCCTCGACGGCCTCCTCGGCCCCGGCCACGTCCGCGAAGGTGACCTTGGGGGCCTCCTTGTTGAACAGCTTGGCCTTGGACTTGCCGAACTGCATGGCACGGCCGCCGCCCTGCGCGTTCATGATCAGGAACCAGAACAGGCCGAAGAAGATCAGCAGTGGCAGGAAGGAGATCAGCAGGGTGGTCCACCAGGAGCTGGAGGCGATCTCGTCGGTGTAGCCCTTGGCAGGCTCGGCATCCTCGACGGCCTGCACGATCGCCTCGCCACGTGCGGTGACGTAGCTGAAGCGGACCTGCTTGCCCTTGTTGTCCTCGCCGTCGACGAAGTCCTCGGTGAGCACGAGGTCCACGCGCTGCTGGTTGCCGCCGATGATCTTGGCCTGCTCGACGGTGCCGCCCTCGAGCAGCTCGAGGCCCTGCTCGGTGTCGATCTGCTGGAAGCCGTCGCGGCCCAGCAGGGAGAACAGGGTCATGCCCAGCAGCAGCGCCAGGATGATCCACAGCGCGATGCCCGCGCCCGGCCGCCTCTTCTTGGCAGGCTTGGCGCTCTTGCCGGTGTTCTCTGCCATCTCAGCCCTCGTAGACCGAGCGCTTGAGCACGCCCACGTACGGAAGGTTGCGGTAGGCCTCGGCGTAGTCCAGGCCGTAGCCGATCACGAACTCCGGCGGGATGTCGAAGCCGACGTAGCGCACGTCGATCTCCACGCGGGCGGCATCGGGCTTGCGCAGCAGGGTGCACACCTCGACGCTGCGCGGGCCGCGCGAGCGGAGGTTGGACAGCAGCCACTTCAGGGTGAGGCCGGAGTCGATGATGTCCTCGACGATCAGCACGTCGCGTCCGGAGATGTCGGTGCCGAGGTCCTTGAGGATCCGCACCACCCCGGAGGACTTGGTGCCGGAGCCGTAGGAGGACACGGCCATCCAGTCCATCTCGACCTTGAGGTCGATGCGGCGGGCGAGGTCGGCCATCACCATCACCGCACCCTTGAGCACGCCCACCAGGATCGGGGGCTCCTCGGCGTAGTCCGCGGCGATCTGGGCACCGAGCTCGTCGAGCCGGTCGTGGATCTGCTGCTCGGTCAGCAGCACGTGATCGACGTCGGGATGGGGGTGCATGAGAGGCACGCGGGTCTCCTCCGTGGATTCGGGTGGGGTGCGTGCGCCGCGGCTCACGGATCGTTGCGGCGCCACACCAGCAGGCCGTCGCGGCGAGCGACCTCGATCCTACCCGGTAGCGGTACGGAAGCCTGACCGTGCCATCTGACGGTCAGGGCGTCGATCGCGAGCACCTGCCGTCGCAGCAGGGACTTGCCCGACGGCGTGGCCGCGATCTGCTCGGCCAGGCGTGAGGCATCACGCAGCACGCGGGTGCGCAGCGGCTCGGGCGTCGCCGCCAGGGCGTGCACGTCCAGCAGCAGCAGGTCGTCCTCCTCACGGGTGGGTGCCGCATCGCGACGCAGGCCCTCCAGCAGCACCGCGGCCTCGGCATCGAGATGCTCCGAGTCCGGCCGCACCAGGTCGGCCGAGCGCGCCAGGTTCTCGTCGATCTGCTCGCCCAGCACCTCCCGCAGCAGCGGCATCAGGCGATGCCGGACCCGGGAGCGCAGGTACATGGGGTCGCTGTTCATGGGGTCCTGCCAGAAGTCCACGTCGAGCAGGCGGCAGATCTGTTCGGTGTCCGCCCGGCGCAGTGCGGTGGTCTCGTCGCGACCGCTGCCCAGGAACGGCCTCAGCAGCAGGCCGCGCCGACGGGGAATGCCTGCCAGCGCCCTGGGGCCGGCGCCGCGAGCCAGGGCCATCAGCACCTGCTCGGCCTGGTCGTCCAAAGTGTGCCCCAGCAGCAGGGCCAGGGAGCCCCGTTCCTCCGCGAGCCGTTCGAGAGCGTGGTGACGAGCGTCCCGAGCGGCGTTCTCCAGGCCACCGGGGGCGTGGTCCGGAACCTCGATGCGCAGCACATGGGCGGTGGCCCCCAGTCGCTCGACCTGGGCGCCGGCGCGCTCGGCGACCCGTGCGGAGGTCTCCTGCAGGCCGTGGTCGACGATCCCGGCCTCCGCCTCCAGGCCCATGCGGGAGGCCACCCAGGCAGTGGTGGCCAGCAGCGCCAGGGAGTCCGCTCCCCCGCTGACGCCCACCAGCAGGCGGGGCGCGTGGCGGCCGGCGGCGGTGTCGTCGGCGAGCTCCTCGAGACGGGAGGTGAGGCTCACGCGCACGGCCGTGCGGGCACGGGCGATCACGGGCGCAGGGCCGGCCATCAGTCCTCCTGCACCAGTTCGGCGGCCACGGCATCGACGGCAGCCCTGGCCTCCAGGGCGCTGGACCCTTCGAACCCGTGCACCACGATCGAATAGCCCACCGTGCGGCCACCCGGCAGCACGGCCACCCCGGCCAGGGTCGCAGCCCCGCCGAGATAGCCCGTCTTGCCGCGCACGATGCCGCGGGCGTCCTGGGTGCCGGCCGCGTCGAAGCGGTCGGCCAGGGTCCCGGAGAGACCGGCGACGGGGACGTCGAACAGGATCTGCTCGAGACCGGCGACCTCCCCGGAGGCCACCTGGCCCATCACGGCCGCCAGCAGCGCCGGGGGCACGCGGTTGTCGCGGGACAGGCCGGAGCCGTCGAGGATCTGCAGGGCGTCCAGGTCCTGCTGGGGCAGGCCCAGCTCGACGCCCAGCTCGCGGATCTCGGCCTCGACGGCGGCTGCCGCACCCTGGGGCGTGGTCTCCTCGCCCCGCTGGAGCGCCACCAGGTGCGCCAGGAGCTCGGCTGTGGTGTTGTCGGAGATCAGCAGGGTGTGCCGCACGATGTCCACGATCGGCTCGGACTCCACCTGTACGGACGGAGCCCCTTCGGGTGCGGTGCCCGCACTCACCTCGCCCTGCACCTCGAGCCCCGCCTCGGTGAGCATGCTCGCGAACAGGCGCGCCGCATCACCTGCGGGATCGGTGGACTTGGGGCCGTACTGGGTGCCGTCGAGCCAGCCGCGGTCCACCGCGATCGAGGCGGTGGGGGTCACCCACCCGCCGGCGGTGCCGTTGTCCCCCCAGGCCGAGTTGGCGCCTCCGGTGAGGAACCCGGTGTCCAGGGCCACGGTGACGGAGGTGGTGCCCTGCTCACGGGCCAGCTCGGCGGCGCCGTCGGCGAGTTCGCGCAGCTCGTCCTCGCTCAGGGTCATGTCCCCGCCGCCCTGCAGGGTGACGGTGCCGTCCTGCACAGCGGCGCGGGTGGTGAGCACCTCGGTCCCGGTGTACTGCCGCAGCACGGCGGCGGCGGTGAGCAGCTTGAGGGTGGAGGCGGGGACATGGACGGTGTGGGCGTCCCGGCCCGCCAGCTGCTCTCCCGTCCCGGCGTCCACCACGGCGTAGGAGAGGTTGCCGTCCACGACGGGCAGTGCGGCGTGCGCGTCCATGCGGGCCTGCAGGTCCTGGGCCTGGGCATCGGGGACCTCCGGTGCCACGGGCGGGATGGGGGCGGCGGCGGTGACGCGGTCGTAGTCCTCCCCCTGCGCGCGAGGGCCGGAGGCGGGGCCCTCCTCCTCGTCGGCCACGGTGAGCACCCCGGGGAAGGCATCGGTCACGTCACCGATCACGTAGAAGCTGACGGGCACGGCAGCGCACAGGGTGATGGCGGCGGCTCGCCACAGTCGCTCGGTGGGCATCCCCTCACGATAGAGTGTCCCGGTCAGCAGCAGTGCCCTCAGGGCTGGACCGCAACGGAGCAGGCGTCATGGAATTCGACGTGACCATCGAGATCCCTCGAGGGAACCGCAACAAGTACGAGGTCGATCATCACAACGGCCGCATCCGCCTGGACCGGATGCTGTTCACCGCGACCCGGTACCCGGACGACTACGGCTTCATCGAGGGCACCCTCGGTGAGGACGGCGACCCGCTGGACTGCCTGGTGCTGCTGGAGGAGCCCACCTTTCCCGGCTGCCTGATCCGCTGCCGCGCCCTGGGCATGTTCCGCATGCGCGACGAGGCCGGCGGTGACGACAAGATCATCGCGGTGCCGGTGGGCGACCGCCGCCAGGTGCGCCGTCAGGAGCTGACCGACGTCTCGGAGTTCCACCGCCTGGAGATCCAGCACTTCTTCGAGGTGTACAAGGACCTCGAGCCCGGCAAGAGCGTGGAGGGCGCCCACTGGGAGGGCCGCTCCGACGCCGAGGCGGAGATCCGCCGCTCGTACCAGCGCGCCGCCGGCACCGAGCACGCCAACGAGTTCACCCAGGAGGTCTGAGCGGCATCCGCCGCACGGGTACATCGGCGGCGCACGGCGCCCCCTCACGCGCAGCGGAGCCCCCGAGCCGATCGGCGCGGGGGCTCCTGCGCGTCCTGCCGCGGGGGCTCGGCGTGTCAGCTCTCCAGGGAGCGGCGATCCCCGGCCAGCTCGCCCTCAATGGTGGGGGCGTGGTGGAAGATCTCCTCGACCGCCTCGACCACGGAGCGTGCCACGGTGCGGGAGCCGACGCCGCCGATGACGGCACCCACCCCGAAGGGCAGCAGGCGTCCCAGCCAGAGACCACCGCTGCGGGCCATCACCCGGCGGCGCACGTACCGGGTGATCTGCTTGTTCACCAGGGCAGGCACGCGGCCGCTGCCGCCCAGGACGGCGTTCCACTGCAGGCCCTGCTTGCCCAGGGCCTTGGCGACGATCTCCGTCCCGTGCTCACCGCCCAGGACCGCGGTCATCACCAGCTGCCTGGTCCGCTTGTCGCGCATGTCGACGCCGTAGATCTCGGCGGCCGAGAGGGTCAGGAAGGCGCAGGCCTCGGCGAAGGAGACTCCTTCACCGACGCTCACGCCCACCGCGACGGCGGTGCCGATGCCGGGCAGGGCGGCGACGCCGCCCACGCCTGCGCCGGTCACGGTGAGCAGGTTCGTGAAGCGATCGGAGACGTGCTCGAGCAGCTCCTCCCGCGTGGCGCCGGGGTGCTTGGCGCGCAGGCGGGACACGTAGCTGCGGGCCAGGGGGGTCTGCACCTTCAGGGCGGTGTCGATCAGCGACATCCAGCGCTCGTCGATCTGCTCGACGAACTCGCCGTCGGCGTGGCTGTCCTGCTGCTCCGGGTCAGGGGTGCTGGGGCTCACCGGGGGCTCCTTACGAGTGGGTCGTGGACAGGGGTCAAGCTATCGCTTTTCCCCTGGCGTGCGCTCCACGAGCACCTGACCGGTCCCCAATCGGGTGATCTCCCCCTCGAGGCCCAGCCGACGCACCGCCTCGGGCATGTCCTCGTACAGAGCGGTGTACCCGGCCTGCACGAAGGAGCGCGGGACGCCGCGGTCGTGGCAGAGGATCCCGGCCAGGTGGTCGGTCTCGTGCTGCACGATGCGGGCGGGCCAGCCCACGAACTCCTCGTCGATCTCGCGCAGCTCGTCGTCGGCCAGCAGCTCGACGGCGCGCAGACGCACCCGGCGCGACCGCGCCACGATCGACTGCCAACCGTCGACCGACAGGCACCCCTCCCAGGCGTAGACGGCCTGCTCGCCGAGCAGCTCCACCTCGGGGTCCAGGAACGCGCGCAGGGCCACCGGGGTGCGCTCCAGCGGATCCTGCAGGTCGGCCCCCTGCTCGGGCACCCCCTGCTGCTGGTCCGACTGCTCCGCAGGGGCGAAGCGGTCCTCGATCACGTACAGGCGCAGCGGCAGGCCGATCTGGGGCGCCGCGAGCCCCACCCCGGGGGCCTCGCGCATGGTGACGGTCATGGCCTCGACCAGTTCGCGCAGCAGCGCGGCATCGAGGCGGCCGCGGGCTGCCAGGGGTCGTCTGCGCAGGGCGGGGTGACCGGCCTGCACGATCGGCACGGGCCCCTGCGGGGCGGCACGGCGGTCGAGGATCTTCCGGGTGAGCTGTGCGATGTCCACCGGGCCAGTATCCCCGGCTCGATCCCCGGCACGGCAGTCCCACCAGCCCTTCGGCACGGGACGAGCCCCCCGCCTGCTGTAGACTGTGCCGACCGGTGCAAGGGCGCACCTCCTCGCGAGAGCGCAGACCGGTGAGCAGCACTTCACAACGGACCGTCCGGCACGTACCTGCCGGTGAAGGGAAACACCATGGCAACAGTGACATTCGACAATGCCTCGCGCATCTACCCGGGCCAGGAGCGCCCGGCAGTGGACAGCCTCAACATTGAGATCGGCGACGGTGAGTTCCTCGTGTTCGTCGGCCCCTCGGGCTGCGGCAAGTCCACCTCTCTGCGCATGCTCGCCGGCCTCGAGGAGATAGACGCGGGCCGCATCCTGATCGGCGATCGTGACGTCACCGACGTCCCGCCGAAGGACCGCGACATCGCGATGGTGTTCCAGAACTACGCGCTGTACCCGCACATGACCGTGGCCGACAACATGGGCTTCGCCCTGAAGATCGCCGGCGTCAACAAGGCGGAGATCCGCAAGCGCGTGGAGGACGCCGCGGCGATCCTGGACCTCACCGAGTACCTGGACCGCAAGCCCAAGGCCCTCTCCGGCGGTCAGCGCCAGCGTGTGGCCATGGGCCGTGCGATCGTGCGCTCCCCGCAGGTGTTCCTCATGGACGAGCCGCTGTCGAACCTCGACGCCAAGCTGCGCGTGTCCACCCGTACCCAGATCGCCTCGCTGCAGCGCCGCCTCGGTGTCACCACCGTGTACGTGACGCACGACCAGACCGAGGCCATGACGATGGGCGACCGCGTGGCGGTGCTCAACGCCGGTGTGCTCCAGCAGATCGATTCGCCCCGCCGCATGTACGACCACCCGAACAACGTGTTCGTGGCCGGCTTCATCGGTTCCCCGGCGATGAACCTGATCGAGCAGACCCTCACCGACCAGGGCGTCCAGTTCGGTGGCACCGTGCTGCCCGTGGACCGCGCCACCCTGTCCGGCACCGACCAGAACTCCGTCACCGTGGGCGTGCGCCCCGAGGACCTGGAGCTCGCCGGTGAGGGCGAGGGCCTGCCGGTCGAGGTCGACGTGGTCGAGGAGCTCGGCGCGGACGCCTACATCTACGGCCGTCTCGCCGGCAGCGCCGACACCGCCAAGCCGTTCATCGCGCGTGTGGACGGTCGCCGTCCTCCGCAGAAGGGCGAGACGGTGCACCTGCGCCCGAAGCAGGGCCACCTGCACCTGTTCGACGTGGCCAACGGCCAGCGCCTGGGTGACTGACCTCACCTGATCGCTCGACGGGCGTCCGGCTTCGGCCGGGCGCCCGTCGTCATATGCGGGACCGCGCCGCGGAAGAGGGCAGAATGGGGGCATGACGCCCCTGGAGATCACTGCGTCCCGTGCGGATCCGGCCCTGCTGGACCTGCCCTGGGACCGCCCGCTGGAGGAGTGGCCGGAGGACATCCTGGCCGCCCTGCCCCGCGGCATCTCCCGCCACGTGGTGCGCTTCGTGCGGATCTCCGGCCGCGTGCTGGCGCTCAAGGAGATCGACCACGCCCTGGCCCGCCGCGAGTACGAGATGCTGCGGGTGCTGGGGAGGCTCGGCATCCCGGCCGTGGCGCCCTTCGCGGTGATCTCGGGGCGCTGCACACCCGAGGGCGAGCCGCTGGACGCCGTGCTGGTCACCCGGCACCTGCAGTTCTCGCTGCCCTACCGCGCCGTGTTCAGCCAGGTCTCCCAGGCCGGCACCGCGCACCGCCTGCTGGATGCACTGGCAGTGCTGCTGGTGCGACTGCACCTGGAGGGCTTCTACTGGGGGGACGTGTCGCTGTCCAACACCCTGTTCCGGCGCGATGCGGGCGCGTTCGCCGCGTACATCGTGGACGTGGAGACGGGCAGTCTGCACGAGCAGCTCACCGACGGCCAGCGCGCCTACGACCTGGACCTGGCCCGCACCAACATCATCGGCGAACTGCTGGACCTCCAGGCCGGGGAGCAGTTCGACCCGGAGGCCGACGTGGTCGAGGTGGGCGATGACCTGGTGCGCCGCTACAACGACCTGTGGGATGCCCTCACCTCCCGGGAGCGCTTCTCGGCCGACGAGCGCTGGAGGGTGGCCGCCCGCATCGAGAAGCTGAACTCCCTGGGCTTCGACGTGGGCGAGCTGGAGATCACCACGGACCTGGACGGCACCAGCCTGTCGATCCGCCCCAAGGTGGTGGACGCCGGGCACCACGCTCGGCGCCTGATGCGCCTGACGGGGATCGACGCACAGGAGAACCAGGCCCGCCGCCTGCTGAACGACCTGGACTCCTACCGGGCCGCCACCGAGCAGCAGGAGGAGGAAGAGGAGTTCGTGGCCCACGAGTGGCTGCAGCGGGTGTACGAGCCCGTGGTGCGGGCGATCCCCCGCCACCTGCGCTCCAAGCTGGAGCTGCCGGAGTTCTTCCACGAGGTGCTCGAGCACAAGTGGTTCCTCTCCGAGCGCTCCGGCAGCGATGTCAGCTTCGACCACGCCACCTGGGACTACATCAACAACGTGCTGACGAACCGGCCCGATGAGAAGTCGCTGGTGACCACCGAGACCTCCGCCCTGCCGATCTTCACCCAGCCCGAGGGGCAGTGAGCACGCGGTCCCCTGCGGGGGGTCGGGGCGCCCGGGGGTGGCGCAGGGCGACGACGGCTCGTGGCGCCGCGCCGCTGGAGAACCTCTCGCTGCGCGACCAGCTGCACGTGGACCGCCTTCCGTGGCGGCTGGTGCACATGGGGGCGGGACTGACCGGCTTCGGGCTGTCGCTGGCGCTGCTGCTGCGCTCGGGCCTCGGCGGCGCCCCCTGGGACGTGCTGCACGCGGCGCTGGCCGACCGCATCGGGGCCAGCGTGGGCACCCTCAGCATCGCGGTGAGCTTCGTGGTACTGCTGGCGTTCATCCCGCTGCGACAGCAGGTGGGCATCGGCACCATCGCCAACGCGATCTGGGCGGGCGTGAGCATCGACTTCGGCATGGCCCTGTTCCCGCAGGCCCCGAACCTGCCCATGGCTGTGGTGATGCTGCTGGCGGGCGTGGTGATCAACGGGATCACGGCCGCCATGTACATCGGCGCGCAGCTGGGACCCGGTGCCCGGGACGGGCTGATGACCGGGCTCAGCCGGGTCCTGGACCGGCCCGTGGGCCCGATCAGGATCGCCCTGGAGGTGGCGGTGCTGAGCACCGGCTGGCTGCTGGGCGGGCCCATCGGGGTGGGCACGGCCGTCTACGCCCTGGGGCTGGGCCCCGTGATCCAGCTGGCGCTGCCGTGGGTGACGATCCCGGTGCGCACGGTGGGCGGCAGGCCCGTGCTCAGGCCCGGCCCTTCGCCTGCCGCACCCCCGCGATCTCGTACAGGGCGATGGCGGTGGCGACGGACGCGTTGAGCGACTCGGTGGCCTCCCCCATGGGGATCGACACCACCTGATCGCTGGTCTCCCTCGCGAGGCGGGACAGGCCCTTGCCCTCGGCGCCCACCACCAGCACGGCCGGCTCCGTGCCCAGCTCGAGGTCGCGCGTGGTGACGTCACCGCCGGCGTCCAGGCCCAGCACGAACACTCCCTGCTGCTTGAGGGAGGCCAGTGCCCGGTTGAGGTTGGTCACCTGGGCCACGCGCACACGCGAGGCGGCACCGGCGGCCACCTTGTACACGCTCGCGGTCATGCCGGCACTGCGGCGCTCCGGCAGGATCACGCCGTGGGCACCGAAAGCGCCGGCCGAGCGCAGGATAGCGCCCAGGTTGCGGGGGTCGGTGATGCCGTCCAGCGCCACCAGCAGCGGAGGCTCGAAGGCATCGCGGGCGATGTCCAGCAGCTCGTCCACATCCGCGTACTCGTAGGCGGGGATGGTCAGGGCGACGCCCTGGTGCACGGCGTGGTCGGTGAATCGGTCCAGATCCGTGCGGGAGGCCTCGGCGATGGGCAGACTGCGCGCCCCGGCCAGGCGCAGGATCTCCCGCACCCTCTCGTCCATGTCCAGGCGCTGCATCACGGTGAGCTGGGTGGCCGGGACGTCCTCCTGCAGGGCCTCCAGCACGGAGTTGCGGCCGGCCACCTGGTCGCTGCCGGGCCGGGAACCGTCGCGACGCCCCTTCGCGCGGCCGGCACCGGTCCCGCGGGCGCCCGCTCCCTTCGCCCCGCCGCCCTCCGATCCGGCCTTGCCGGCGAAGGCCTTGTGGCCGGGCCGGTCGGTGGCCTTCGGGGTGGGGCCCTTACCCTCAAGTGCGCGCCGTCGCACCCCGCCGGAGCCGACGGTCGCACCCTTCTTGGTGCGGCGCACGGCGCCGCGGCGTGAGCTGTTGCCTGCCATCGTTCCTCCTCGATCGCGCGGGCCGATCAGTTCTGCTTATCGAGCGACCAGCGGGCGCCGTCAGGGCCGTCCTCGACGCGGATCCCCGCCGCCGTCAGGGCGTCACGGATCTCGTCGGCTCGTGCCCAGTCCTTGGCGGCGCGGGCGGTGGCTCGGGCCGCGAGCTGGGTACGCACCAGCGCGTCCAGCGCCTCGTGATCGCTGTTCCCGACGGTGCCGGCATCGGTCCAGGTCTCCCCCAGCGGGTCCAGGCCCAGCACGTCCAGCATCGCTCGCAGCCGTCCCAGGCCCTGCGCCACCTGCTCGGCATCGCCGCCGGGGGTGGACAGGGCGGTGTTCAGGGCGGAGAGCTCGCGGTGGATCACGGCGAGCGCCTCGGGCACCGTGAGGTCGTCGTCCATGGCGGCGGTGAAAGCCTCGGGCAAGCCCACCTCGGCCAGGCCCGCCTCGGCGGCACCCGCCCGGGTCAGGGGGTGCTCGGCGCCCAGGCGCTCCGCGGCACGGCGAGCGGTGGCGGTGAAGCGCTCCCAGACCACCTCGGCCTCGCGCATGGCGGTGGCGTTGTACTCCACGGTGGCCCGGTAGTGGCCGGAGACCAGGGCCAGGCGCACGGCCGGGGTGGGGTGGGCGCCCAGGGCATCCGCGGCGGTGACGAAGTTGTCCAGGCTCTTGCCCATCTTCAGGCCGTCAACGGTGAGCACCCCGGCGTGCATCCAGGTGCGGGCGAAGCCGTACCCGGCGGCATGGGACTGGGCCTGCTCGTTCTCATGGTGCGGGAAGCGCAGGTCCAGGCCACCGGCGTGGATGTCGAAGGTCTCCCCCAGGTACTTGCGGCTCATGGCGGAGCACTCAAGGTGCCAGCCCGGCCTGCCGCGCCCGAACGGGGTGTCCCAGGAGGCAGTGGCGGGCTCGGTCGGCTTGGCTGCCTTCCACAGGGCGAAGTCGCGGCGATCCCGCTTGCCCGGCTCCATCTGCTCACCGGCGTCCTGCATGTCCTCGAGGGACTGCCGGGTCAGCGAGCCGTAGGTGGGATGGGAGGCCACGTCGAAGTACACCGAGCCGTTGCCGTCGGCGTAGGCGTGGCCGCGCTCGATCAGCAGTTCCATCAGCTCGATCATCTCGGGCACGTGGCCGGTGGCGCGGGGCTCGTAGGTGGGGCGGCGGTTGCCCAGGCGGTCCAGCACGTCCTGGAACTCGCGCTCGAAGCGCAGCGACCAGGCCCACCACTCGGCGCCGGCCTCGGCCGACTTCGCCAAGATCTTGTCGTCGATGTCGGTGACGTTGCGGACGTGGGTGACGGCGAGCCCGCTGCGCTCGAGCCAGCGCACCAGCACGTCGAAGGCCAGGAAGGTGCGCAGGTGCCCCAGGTGCGGCGCGCCCTGCGTGGTGGGGCCGCACACGTACAGCGACACCGCCCCCTCGCGCACCGGGGTGAAGGGTGCGGTGGTGCGGGTGGCGGTGTCGTGCAGCTGGAGGTTCACGCGCACCAGGGTACTGCCCTGATG
>NZ_JAMBDS010000039.1:0-30069 GCF_025143785.1 Brachybacterium sp. p3-SID1565 | reverse complement strand
CTAGAGGTTGTTCGGCTACGGAACTCGGTGGAATTCCGGTTCAACGTGTGATCAGCACACTCGATCGTTGATCCGAGATCGCCCCGGTCGCCTCGTCATCAAGGGTCGGGCCAGTGTCGTTTCGAAGGGTGGTCGCCTTCGGCGAACGTGCTGCACGCGCTCCTCTCATCGCTGGTGTCAGGGGAGGTGGCCGCCCATGTCACCCATCATCGTGCGTGGTCTCGATGAGCACGTGAAGCAACAGCTCTCAGCCCAGGCGAAGGAGCACGGGCGGTCCATGGAGGCCGAGGTTCGCGACATCCTGACGAAGGCCGCCCGACGGCCGCACATCGGCATGGCTCTGCTGTCAGTGGCAAGGGATGTTGGTGGGGTCGATGAGCTGCCGATTCCGACGCGTGATGACGTCGCAAGTGCGTCGAACTCGTGGGCCCGTGGAATGCGGACGCGTGAAGCGTCATTCGATCGAGGTCCTCGTCCACCAAGAGCTCCCTGAGGCCGATCTGCGTGAGCTTCGACAGGTCTTCGAAAGTGAATATCTCAAGGGGTTCGGAGAGTCGGATCCGCAACAGCCCTACGGCTACGCACCACATGATGTCCACATCATGGCGCGAATCGAAGGTCGCGTCGTCGGCCATGTGGGATGGGCGCCCGCGAGAGTGACAGGGGCGCCGCGAGGGTACAAGCTCTCGAAGCAGGCCTCGATGCGGCCATCAGCGACCGGCGGGCGCGGATCCTCCGCGCCGAAATGAAGTACTTGGGAGTCGAACCTTCACCAGTCATCGACAACGCGAAGGTGGTGACCCCGTCTGCTCGTCCGCGGTCGCTTCGGTGAACTGTGGAGCAGGTTCACTAGGATTGAGCTATGAGTACGTTCGCATCACCTGCTGGATGGACGCGCCGGTCTGTCCTCGGGGGGTTGCTGACGGTCCCGGTCGCCGGGCTGGTGAACGGGTGCGCACCAACCAGTACGAACGAGCACGGAGGTTCGGACGGGCGAATCGCCCTTGTGTACCGCGGCCCCGCCGGGTGCGCAGGATGCTCGGAGATTCTTGCAGAGCGGCTGTCCCGACCACCGCTTGGCCTGGACGTTGCGTTTATCGGCCCACACGAACAGGTCCCTCTCGAAGCGAGTGCCCTATCTGGAGCCACCCTCTACGCTCAGCCAGGCGGTGGGGACGACATCAGTGGTGCGGCCCAGAGTTTTCCTTCGGATTTCATCCGCGGGCTACGTGACTATATTGCTGCCGGTGGAAGCTACCTCGGAATCTGCATGGGCGCATATCTCGCCGGGAGCGAGGGCTTCAGTTTGCTTGATTATTCCGTTGAGGGGGAGGTAAACGTTCCCGGCTTCCCTGTGGAAGACAGCAGCGATCAAGTGGTGGCAGTCGCGTGGGGTGAGACCTTGCGGTGGACGTACTTTCAAGAGGGTGCGCGGTTGCCAGCAGATGGTGCGGAGGAGTATGCGCACTATGAAACAGGCGATCTCGCCGCCGCGTATTATCGGTGCGGCGATGGAAATGTGGGCTTGATTGGCCCTCATCCGGAGGCAGACGTGACCTGGTTAGAGGACGCCGATCTCGTCGATCCCGACGGCGACGACTGGCAATACGCGCTGCCGCTCGTCAAGCGGATTCTCAGTTGATCGCTGGGAAGGCCACGTGCGGCGCATCTGCCGAGATCAAGCTACTGGAGGTGGCATGACCAACCGCACGGTGCTACGCCCTGACGGTGTCTCGATCGCGGTCACTGACCTCGGTGGCGATGGCCCCGTCGTCGTACTGCTGCACGGTCTCGCGGGGAGCTCGCGTGAGCTTCTGCCCACGGCGCAAGCGTTACCAGGATATCGGGTGCTGCTCGTGGACCAGCGGGGGCACGGTGCGAGCACACGGCTTCCCAATGACGTGTCGCGCGATGCCTTCGTCGGAGACGTCGTCGCAGTGCTCGAGGAGCTCGTTCCTGGGCAGCGCGCGGTGCTCGTCGGGCAGTCGATGGGAGCCCATACGGCGTTCCTCGTCGCGGTGGCGCGGCCAGACCTGGTCAAAGGGCTCGTGATGCTGGAGGGGCATGTGAAGGGCAGCGATGATCCGGGCGAGGCCGCACAGCTCGGCAGGTATTTCGCGTCGTGGCCAGTGCCGTTCGAGGACGAGGCCGCGGCGAGAGAGTTCCTCGGCGGGGACGCGATCGTCGATGCCTGGGTGGCAGACTTCGAACTGGCGGATCATGGCCTCGTGCCGCGCTTCGACGCCGCCGTCATGCAGCGCGTGATCGAGGCGGTGCACGAGCCTCGCTGGGACGAGTGGCAGGCTCTGACGGTCCCGACGCTCGCGGTGTTCGCGAAGCATGGAATGTTCAGCAACGATGATCGGGACGCATTGATCCGGCGCAGGCCCCAGACAGACAGGATTGATCTTGATGGCGGTAGCCATGACGCGCACCTCGACGCCTTCGATATGTGGATCGACGCGCTCAGTCGCTGGCTGGCCCGCGAGCGAATCAACGGGACGCACGCCAGTGGGCGCTGATGGTGCGCCGTGCCGGAACGTCATGACCAACTACACCTAGAGCGCCATGTCGACGTGCTGCCAGGCGCAGTACCCCGGAAGCATGTCTGAGACCGTCATGGCACCCGAGAAGCTCGCGCTGCGCGAGCTCCTCGCTGCGCGTTGTGAGGAGTTCCAGGTGCTCTGTACCGGTACGGCGCGACCAACCCGAAGCTGTTCGGGTCCGTTGCGCGGGGCACCGCGTCTGCCGGATCGGACATCGACATCCTCGTCGAGATGGATCCCGCCGAGGGGAATCTCCTGATGCGTGCGTCCGGTCTGCTCGAGGAGACCCGCGCGCTGTTCGGGTGCGATGACATCGGCGTGTCCCCTCTCCAACTGCTCAAGCGTCCGGTCTCGGCCTCAGTGCTCCCGAGGCGGTGCGTGGGTGCGTTGCTACCGGCTGACGGCGCGGATCGAAAGGGTGTTCGGCTACGGAACGTGGTGGAGTTCCGCTTCGACGTCTGACCCGCACTATTGACACTTCCCATAAGTGGAAGATATCTTCTAGTTCTGTGAAGGTTCCCGGCTCGCAGTTGACTCCATTCGTACGCTCCGATGCGGTCGGGGCAATCCTTGCGGAGTCCCTGGGGCATCCCGACCGGGAGTTCTCACTGGCTGAGCTCGGTCGACGCACCGGCGTCAGCGGCCCCGTGGTTCATCGTGAGGTGGGGCGCCTCGTGGAGAGCGGCATCCTTCGTGACCGTCATGAGGGGCGCAATCGACTTGTGCGAGCCGATGTCGGGCACCCGCTGTTCAGGCCCATGCGCGAGATCATCGACGCCACCTATGGTCCCGTGCCCCTCCTCCGCGAACAGTTCGACGGCGTGGAGGGGGTTGAGCGCGTGCTGATCTACGGCTCCTGGGCCGCCCGGCGAGCCGGCGAGGCGGGCCTGTTCCCGAACGATATCGATGTCCTGGTCCTGGGTTCTGCCCCGCGCCGGGTGCTGACGGCAGTCGCTTCTGAAGCCGGCAAGCGACTCGACGTACCGGTGAACGTCACCAGACTGTCCGTCGACGAATGGGAGGCTGACGACCCGACGCCGTTCGTGTCGACGTTGCGCTCACGACCCACCCTCGACGTGATGACTGGGGACCTTCATGTCTGACGTCATCACCCGGATGCTCGCGAACCGCCAGCTGGAGAGGGTCGCGGTGAATCGGGATCATGCGCTGGCAGTGATCGAGATGGCGAAGCAACACGTGCGCACCGCTGAGGCGCTGGTCGGCTCTGATGACCAGGCCATGGCGTTCACGGCAGCCTACGACGCTGCGCGCAAGGCACTTGTCGCCGTTCTGGCCGCGCAGGGGCTGCGGGTGCGCCCGGTGGGCGGGGCTCATCGGAACACGGGAGTGGCTGCCGCCGAGTTCATCGAGGATGCCGCTCTCGAGGAGTTCGACTGGATGCGCCAGGTGCGCAACGCGACGGAGTATCCCAGTGATGATCATCCGACGGCGAGCCTCCAGGACGTCAGGGAGGCGATCAGCGCCGCATCAGCGATCGTCGTCGCATGCGAGGTGCATCTTGGCTGAGTCGGTTCTCCGAGCCTGCAGCTCCGGCGCTGAGGACGCCCCGGCTCCCTTCATGGAGGGCGGGGCGTCCTCGTCTGCGATCACAGGTATGGCTGCGTGATCAGCTCCAGGTAGTGCCCTGAGCGATCGAGCAGGTACACGCCGCGCCCGCCGTGCTCGTGGTTGATCTCGCCGGCGCGCGTGCGCTGAGGATCCGCCCAGTGCTCGCGTCCGCTCGCCGTGATCTGCGTGTATGCCCAATCGAAATGGGCATGGTCGAGCAGGTAGGCGTAGTGCTGCGGCGGGAAGTCGATCGGTGGGGCCGCGAACTGGAGCAGTACTCCGTCGGCGATCTGCACGTTGACGTACGAGCCCCAGGAGGGGGCTTCCTCTACCTTGAGAAGCTCGCGATAGAACCGGGCCATCTCAGCCGGATTCGACGAGGCGATGGTCGGGTGGTTGAAGTGCGCTGTCCTGGTTCTCCTTGTCGTGTGGTGAGCGAAGCTGGATTCACTCACGCAAGGAGGGGCGCGGATCAGGGAACGACCAGATAGCCGATCCGGGAGCAGCCACGAGGGACCTGGCTGGCCATCATCGTGACCAGCGTAGCGGGTCACCGGGTGCGGTCGCGTGCACACTCCGTACGTCTCGAAGAGGTTGTTCGGTTACGGAACGCGGCGGAGTTCCGCTTCAACATCTAGAGCGCCATGTCGACGTGCTGCCAGGTCCAGTGCCCCGGAAGCATGTCTGAGACCGTCATGGCACCCGAGAAGCTCGCGCTGCGCGAGCTCCTCGCTGCGCGTCGTGACGAGTTCCAGGTGCTCTGTACCGGTACAGCGCGGCCAACCCGAAGCTGTTCGGGTCCGTCGCGAGGGGCGCCGCGTCTGCCTGATCGGACATCGACATCCTCGTCGAGATGGACCCCGCCGAGGGGAATCTCCTGATGCGTGCGTCCGGTCTGCTCGAGGAGACCCGCGCGCTGTTCGGGCGCGATGACATCGACGTGCTTCCTGCCCAACTGCTCCAGCGCCCGGTCTTCGCCTCTGAAGCGGTGCTCAGATCGAATCGCGCCCCGGCCTGCGCCGCTGCTGCTTGGTGAGCGCTCGCTGACGCTTCGCCTCCAGCCTTCTTTGCTGCGATCCTCGCGTCGGCCGGGTGGCGCGGCGCGTGACCGGCGGGATCAGCGCCTCACGCAGGAGCCCCGCCAAGCGCTCCCGAGCGGCACCACGATTGCGGTGCTGGGAGCGGTGCTCCGCGGCGCTGATCGTCAGTACCGTGCCGTTCAGCCTGGTGGCCAAGCGGCTCAGCACCCGCTCCCGCTGCGGTTCGGTCAGCGCGGTCGTAGTGGCGAGGTCCAGGCTCAGCTGCACCCGGGAATCCGCGGTGTTCACCCCCTGGCCGCCGGGGCCGGAGGCGTGGGAGAACTGCTCGACGAGCTCCCCGGCCGGGATGCGCAGCCCGCGGGGCGCACCGGGGCCCGCGGGCACGCACAGATCCTCCACGGCTCCAGTGTGCCCCACGGCGGCCCGGGCCCAGGCGGGCAGTTCCTGCCGGTGACCAAAGCCTTGTGAGGACATCGTGGCCCCTGCCTGCGCTTCGAACACGACACGGCCGCGCCCTCAGGGGGAGGGATGCACCGCTTCCGCACCGTGGGACGGATGCTGTTCGGCTCCGTGTTCTGCTCCGGCGGCATCATGCACCTGGTCGCAGGCAGAGCCGCCCCCAAGGGCTACGCGGCATTCGGGGGCGCCGCGATGTGGCCATGGTTCGCAGATCTGTGGGATAGCGTCGTCATGCCTCGTACCGGGGGTTGACCCTGCTGCTGGCGGCGCGTGACACGGCGATGGGCATTGGGCTGCTGCTCGGTGGGAGCTGTGCGCCGGTGGCCAGCCCGGCCATGCATCGGCGTGCTCGTGCCCCACTGACCTGATGGAGGGATACCCATGGACACTCAGCGGACCATCCCGTTCGAGAGGGTCAGTGACGCCATCGAGCGGGACCTGGCCGGGACCGATGTGGCCGTCGTCGCCGAGGCGCTCGAGCCGTTGAGCACCTCCCAGGTGGTGCAGCTGCTGGAGCGCCTGGATCCCCGGCGCATGGCCCTGGCCTACCGTCTGCTGCCCAAGCAGCGTGCCGTTGCCGTGTTCGAGCGGCTGGATGCGGCCGTGCAGGGGGACCTGGTCGGGGCGCTCCAGGACGAGGACGTCGCCGCCGTGTTCGGCCAGATGGAGCCCGACGACCGGGCCGTCCTGCTGGACGAGCTGCCCGCCTCCGTCGCCAGCCGGCTGATGCAGGGACTGCCGCGCGGAGAACGCGAGCTCACGGCCGTCGTCCTTGGCTACCCGGAGCGCTCCATCGGCAGGCGGATGAGCCCAGAGGTGGTGTCCCTGCAGGCTGATTCCACCGCCTCGCAGGCGATGGAGCGGATCCGTACGCGCCTCGTGGATGCCGAGACCGTGTACACCCTGCCCGTGGTGGACCAGGGGAGGTGCCTGGTGGGCATCGCGGATCTGCGGGACCTGATGGCCGCCGACGATCAGGCGCCGATCAGCGAGCTGATGGCCGAGCCGCTCTCGGTGACGGCGACCGAGAGCGCGGAGGGCGCGGCGCGCCTCTGCGCCGACATGCGTCTGCTGGCCCTGCCCGTCGTCGATGCCGAGTCCCGCCTGGTGGGCATCCTCACCGTTGACGACGCCCTTGCCATCCTGGAGGAGGCGGACTCCGAGGACCAGGCCCGCATCTCCGGATCCGAGCCCCTGCGCCGCCCGTACCTGGCCACCCCGGTGCGCTCCATCGTCCGCTCCCGGGTGGTGTGGCTGCTGGTGCTGGCCATCGGAGCCACGCTCACCGTCCAGGTGCTGGAGGTCTTCGAGGACACCCTTGCGCAGATGGTGGTGCTGTCCGTGTTCGTCCCGCTGCTGATCGGCACCGGCGGCAACACTGGCAACCAGGCCGCCACCACCGTCACCCGTGCCCTCGCACTCGGCGACGTCCGACCCCGGGACGTCCTCAGGGTCGCGCTGCGGGAGGTCCGCGTCGGCATCACCCTCGGCGTGCTGCTGGGCGTGCTCGGATTCCTGGTGGCCTCCGCGTTCTACGGGATGCAGATCGGAGCGGTCATCGGCCTGACCCTGCTGAACATCTGCACCCTGGCCGCGACCCTGGGCGGGGTGATGCCCCTGATCGGGAGACTGCTGAAGGTGGATCCGGCCGTGTTCGCCAACCCCTTCATCACCACCATCGTCGATGCGACCGGCCTGATCATCTACTTCCTCATCGCCCGCGCGGTGCTGGGGCTGTGACCCTTCGGCCCGGACGCCGCTCCGCCGCGGGCTCAGGCCGGTGACGCAGTGCCGTAGCTGCCGGTCTCGTCCCGCAGGCGCGGCTCGACCCGCAGCTCCGGGCGCACCCCGGCCTTGTCGGCGTAGAACGCGCGGATCCGGTCCATGTCCGCAGCGACGTCCCCGGTCAGCTCGAGGGTGGGGCCCAGGCCGGTGGTCTTCGTGGGCAGGTCCACGTACCCCAGGGTCACCGGCATCCCGGTCTCCATCGCGATCCGGTAGAACCCCGACTTCCAGTGGCCCGTCTTGTTCGAGCGGGTCCCATCCGGGGTGATGACCAGACCGAACACCTCGCCCGCGCGGACGCGCCGCACCACCTCGTCGATGATCCCGCGGGGGTTCGAGCGGTCCACCGGGATCCCACCCACGGCCCGGAAGAATGGCGCCGCCCAGCCCGTGAACAGGGTGTGCTTGCCCAGCCAGCGCACATCGATGCCGAGCTGCCAGGCGATCCCCAGCATGTACACGAAGTCCCAGTTCGAGGTGTGCGGGGCGCCGATCAGGATCGTGGGTCGCTGCGGGGCGGGCTCGGTGACCAGCGTCCAGCGGCTGAATGCCCAGAACGTGCGGGCGATGAGGCGTCTGAGCATGGGGTCACCGTAGCCCCTCCCTGTCCTACCGGAGCAAACGGAGGGGCGACCGAGCTGTCAGGACCCGTCGCTGGTGGGCCACGCGTTCGCCCGGCAGCCCCGCAGGCCTTTGCTCTGCTGCATCATCACCGGCGCGGCCAGGCCCTCACCGCCGCAGGACTCGTGGCCGTGGCCTAGGAAGTGCCCCACCTCATGGTTGACCATGTACGCCCGGTACTCGGCGACATCGTCATAGGTGGGGGTCATGTGCACCCAGCGGTCGGAGTTCAGCGCCACCTCCGCGCCGATCCGGCAGCTCCAGATGCCGTGGGTCTGCGCCGGCAGGCACAGCTCGTCCACGGTGGGCGGTGAGGCCAAGGAAATCGTGAACTCCGCCTGCTCGGGATCGGCCACCTGCTCGAAGCTCACATCGTGCACGGACGCCCAGCCGCGTTCGTCGGCGAGGATCGCGGCCACGTCCTGGGCCGCCTCCTCCGGGGCGATGCCGATGCCTCCCTCGACGCGCAGGGCGTAGCGGTGCACGGTCCCGGCCGGTTCCCCCGCCGGTGCTACCGGCTGGGGCACGGTCCAGGTGCCGTCGCCCTCGGTGTCCGAACGGACGATGCCGCTGCGGGTGGTGCGCAGGCCGGGCCCAGGTTCCGCGGCCTCCTCGTCATCGGTCAGCTCCGGATCTGTCTCCGGTGTGGGTGTTTCCTCCGCGCCACCGGCGTCGGAGGGACCGCCGCCGTCGGAAGGCGCGGTGCTCGTCGTCGGGGCACCGCCGGTGGTGGACGAGCCGGCGGGATCACTTCCGTCACTGATGGCGCGGATGCCGAGAACCAGAGCGATCGCCACGGCGATCACCGCGGCCAGCACCAGGATGCCGCGCGCGAGACGACCGCGCCGGGTCAGGATCAGCCTGGCCGGACGCGTCGGAGCAGAGGGCATGGCTGCATCGTAGTGCTGATCAGGGCTGTCAGAGGGTGCGCAACGGGACATCGCCGGATGGCGGCAGCGGCTCAGCTGAGCTTGAGGGCTGATCAGCCTCGGGCCTCTGAGCTCTCAGCTGCTGACACCCAAGGCGGAGCCGATCGTCGCGTCGTCCTCCAGCACCTCCAGCATGCAGGCGGCCAGATCGGCGCGCGGGATCGTACCGCGCAGCGTGCCGGGCTCGGAGGTCTCCAGCGTCTGCCAGGAGCCGGTGGCCGGCTTATCGGTGAGCCCGGAGGGCCGCACGATCGTCCAGTCCAGGCCGGAGGCCATCACCGCCGCCTCCTGCTCCTCGTGATCGGCCAGGGGCTTGGCCAGCACCAGCTTCATAGGCAGGCGCAGCGCCAGCGGCATCTGCTGGGCCGACTCACCGGCACCGAGCGAGGACTGCACCAGCAGGCGCCTCACGCCCACCTGCTTCATCTGCTCGATGACGGTGCGGGTGACCGCCGCTCGATTGTGTGCGACGCCCTTGGCGCCGCCGACGGTCACCACCACGGCGCCGGCCCCGGTGACCGCCAGGCGTGCGACGGCCGGGTCGGAAGCGCTTCCGAGCACGCGATCCGCGCCCTCGGGGACGGTGCCGCTGCGAGTGACGACGGTGACCACGTGACCGGCCTCGATGGCGAGCGCGGCCAGCTGGGTGCCGGTGCCCTTGGCTCCTCCGACGATGGTGATCTGCATGGTGACCCCTTCCTCTGATGGGCCCTGTGGCCCGGTCCGGGTGCGATGTCGGCCCGGGAGCTCCACGCTAACCTGTGCAGATGAGCGCCATCGCCTGGTCCCGAGGCCACTGGACCACCGAGCCCGCCGCCGTCACCGAGGACGGGGAGGACCTGCTGATCACCGCCGTGGAGGGCTCCGATGCTTGGCGAATCACCTCCTACGGCTTCGTGCACGACTCCGAGCACGCCCTGCTGGTGCCGGGGTCGTGAGCGAGGACGGCGCGGCGGATCTGCAGCTGGTGCGGGTGATCCCGCTGGCTCCCGAGTGCGAGGTGGAGGCGGGGCCGCTGGTGTGTGCGCCCAGCAGGCCCGGTCTCACCGTCACCTTCCACGCCTGGCGACTGGTGGAGGCTGACGCCTCCCTGCATTGACGGTGCCGCCTCGCCGACGCCGGCCCCTCCTCACGCGCGACGCAGCATCCCCATCACCTCGTCCAGCATCGTCTCGGTGAGACGACCGGTGAACGTGTTCTGCTGGCTCACGTGGTAGCAGCCGATCAGACGCACCGTCCGGCCGTCCGGCATGCCCAGCGAGGCCTGGGCGCCGTGGCCGAACCTCGGGGCGGGCCGGGGCACCGTCCAGCCCAGGCGGCGGGCAGTGCGCAGGGTCTCGGTCCAGGCGATCCCGCCGAGCGCCAGGATTGATTCCAGGTGAGGGGAGAGCAGCTGGATCTCACGGTCCAGCCATGGTGCGCACGTGGCCTTCTCGGTGGTGGTGGGGAGGTTCTGCGGGGGAGCGCAGTGCACCGGCGCGGTGATCCGCACCCCGGTCAGTTCGAGCCCGTCGGCCGCGTGGCTCGAGGTGGGCTGGTTCGCGAGACCGGCGCGGTGCAGCGCCGCGTACAGCCAGTCGCCGCTGCGGTCCCCTGTGAAGATCCGGCCGGTGCGGTTGGCACCGTGTGCAGCCGGGGCCAGTCCCACGATCAGGGCGTGCGCCTGCGGATCGCCCCAGCCCGGCGCGGGCCGACCCCAGTAGGGCTGATCCGTATAGGCCGCGCGCTTCTGACCTGCGACCTGTTCCCGCCACTGGACCAGACGCGGGCAGGCCCGGCACACGGACACCAGCGCGTCCAGCTCGTCGAGAGCGCGGGCCCGCGCTGCAAGGCGAGCCACCTGCGCGGGCGTCGTCGCGCGGATGGTGTCGGAGGGCGCTGGGTCACCCGGCCACCCGCTGCCCGGCGGTACCGGGGAGGGGTGCGGAACGCCGGTCCCGGGGTGCGGCAGCAACTGGTCCATACCAGCAGGGTGTCACGTCGGACCTGCAGGGTGTCACGTCGGACCTGCAGGGTGTCACGCTGGCGGCGGTGCCGCGCGCCGCAGCGGGGTTTGACAGACGACCGGCCTCAGCGCCCTTGCGCACCTCAGCAGCGGGGGTTGCGCGAGCCGCGGGCGTTGCGCGGGTGGTTGCGGGCTCGGCGCCCCGACCCCGGGTGGTGAGCCGGGGCGCCGACCGTGGGGTCAGGAACGGGTGGGGTACTTCCCCTCCGCCTCGATGCGCTGGTTCAGCTCTCTCAGGTACTCATCGGCAGGGAAGTCCACCAGGTCGATCTCGCGACCGGTCCATGCCGACAGCTGCATGCCGGAGGCCAGGCGCACGCCATTGATGCCCTCGGCACCATCGGCGATCAGGGCAGTGCCGTCGTTGATGTGCGCGGCGAAGTTGGTGAGCACGTCCACGTGCTGGGCGCCCCACACCGACTCGTACTCCTTCACCTCGGTGCTGAGCAGGTCTGCGGTGTTCATCTCGCCCTTGAACAGGCGGCCCACATCGGCCACGGACATGCTGTCGCTGATGCTGCGCTCGTCCTGCGTCAGGCGGGTGATGGTCACCTTCGTCGAGGCGTCCACCACGATCTTGCCCGCGTCGAACAGCATCTCCAGTCGGTCGGTGCCGGCGATGTCGCTGGTGGAGGTCAGGAAATGACCGGTCGCCCCGTCGCCGAAGTCCACCAGGGCGTTGACCTCGTCCTCGGTGGCGATGTCCCGCTGGAAGCCGAAGGCCAGCTTCGCGAACACCTTCTGCGGGGTGCCGGCCAGCCACTGCCACAGGTCCAACTGGTGGGGGGCCTGGTTCACCAGCACGCCACCGCCCTCGCCACCCCAAGTGGCGCGCCACTCCGACTGGTCGTAGTAGGCCTGGGGGCGCCACCACGTGGTGATGATCCAGGAGGTGTGGCGCAGCCGGCCCAGCTCACCGGAATCGATGAGGGCCTTCAGGTCCGTGTACACCGGGTTGGTGCGCTGATTGAACATGATCGCGAAGGTGGTCTCCGGGTGCGCCGCGGCGAACTCGTTCATCTGCTCGACCTGCTTCGTGTACACGCCGGCCGGCTTCTCCGTCAGGGTGTGGATGCCCTTGCCGATGGCCGCGATGGTCATCTCGGGGTGCAGGTAGTGCGGGACCGTGGTCACCACGGCATCCACATCCCCGGAATCCAGCATCGCGATGTAGTCGTCGTAGAAGGCCACCCCGGGGTGCTGCTCCTCGGCCAGCTGCTTCTTGGCGGGATCGATGTCGCAGATCGCGCCGAGGGACATGCCCTCGACCCTCCCCTCGGCGATGAATCCGGCGTACACGCCGCCCTGGGCACCGAACCCGATGATCCCGAGTCGCACGTTCTTGTCGGTCATGGTGTCTCCTTCGTCGGTTGTGACCCTGGGATCGGTGGTCAGTCGACCTTCAGCTCGCCCATCGGGCCCCAGCCGTCGCCCTCCACCTGGTGGGAGACGATCTGCGGGGTGGCCGAGAGGTACTGCGGGAACTCCTCCTGCATGGCCTTGAAGTGATCGGACTGGACGTGCGGGGCGGCACCCTCGTCGGTGAACGCCTCGATCAGCACGTAGGTGTTGGGGTCTTTCACGCTGCGGGACCACTCGAACCACTTGTTGCCCGGCTCGGCGAGGGTCTTCTCGGTGAACTCTCGGGAGATCTCCGGCCACTTCTCCGCGTACTCGGGCTTCACCGGGAACTTCACGTTGATCAGGATCATCGCCTGGTCCTCTCTCATCGGCAGGGGTGGGTCGGTGCCACCATCCTGCCTGCTGCCCACCGGCCGGGGGAAGTCCGGTTCTCGGCACGCAAGAACAGCTGCCCAGCGGAACGGGAGCGGGCGACGACGGGCGGGGTGTCATCCCTGCTTCATGCCGAAGGCCCCCGCATCTCCACCGAAGTGGGCGGGATGCGGGGGCCGCGGCTGCTGCCGGTGATCGTGCGGTCACCGGTCCTGCGGGGATCGCAGAACCCGCGGACCGGTGGCGATCAGTGGATCAGTACAGGTTCAGGAACGTCTGGAGCACCTCGACGGTGTCCTCGTCGATGTCCTCGGAACCGTTCTGGGCGGCGCCGATCTCGTGCTGGAGGCCGGCCACGGTCTTCGGGCCGATCACGCCGTCCTGGTCGGTCTTGGCCCAGGCCTGGAGCGCCAGGGTGGTCTCCTCGTTCATCTCACCGGTCTGCTCCACGCCCAGCCAGTCCTGCAGGGCGGTGATGGTCTTGGGGCCCATCTTGCCGTCCACCTTGAGGGTGCCGGCGACCTTCAGATCAGGAGCACCGGCCGGTGCCGTCTGCTCCGGCGTCGTGGGAGCCTGCTGAGGCGCCTGCTGCTTCTTCTCGGGCTTCTGGGGTGCCTGCTCGGTCTCCTTGGTGAAGCCGTTCTCGGTGCAGTTGTCCGGGATGCCGTCACCATCGCAGCTCCAGTCGCCCTGCCGCTCGCGGGCAGGCTCGCTCTTTCGGGAGGAACCGGAGTCCCTGCGCTCGCTGCGGCTGCTCGAGGCGCCGGAGTCCCCACGGCTCTCCTGCTGGTCGGAGTCCTCGCGGGAGTCCTGGTCGCCGGAGTCCTGCTCCGGAGCCGGGGCACCGCTGGTGTCGGAGCCGCCGCTGAGGTGCACGCCGCAGGTGGGCCACGCACCCGGGCCCTGCATCGACAGCAGCACCTCGGCCGTGGCGATCTGCTGGGACTTGGAGGCAAGATCCGCGCGAGGCGCGTACTGGGTGCCGCCGGCGGCCTCCCAGGAGGACTGGGAGAACTGCAGCCCGCCGTAGTAGCCGTTGCCGGTGTTGATGCTCCAGTCGCCGCCGGACTCGCAGGCTGCGACGTCGTCCCAGCCGGAGGCCGCGTTCGCGGCGGTGCCAGTGGCGAGCATGCCGGTCGCGACGAGTGCGCCGCCCGCCAGGGTGGTGGCGGTGCGGGCCATGCCGCGCCGCAGCAGGGTGGTCTTGGTGGTCTTCGCGTGTGTGGACATGTGAAGCCGTCCTCTCGCGTTGCTCGGGTGTGTGGACGTCGGCCACCGTAGTGATCCCCCGCCCCCGGTGATCAAGGCCTTCCGGGGTGCCTGACGGAGATTTGACCTGGACGTGCCGCTGCTGGGAAGAAATCCGTATCCGCGTCGGTGGGAACGAGCCCGCCGTGACCAGTGCTCTTGACCGGTCCTCGCGCTGCGGTGCCCGCCGGTGTGACATGGTGCGCATCCGGGTCGCGCATCTCACGGGCGGCCGCCCCCCGCCGCCGCAGGCGAATCTCCTGCCCGCCTGCCGGGGCGGCCGGCCCACCTGGCGTAGCCTCAGATCATGGGCATCGACGATGATCTCGACCCCGGGGAGGGCACCGCTCTGAACCCCCAGGAGCTGCTGGGGCTGGACGAGCTGCTGGAGCAGTCGCAGCGCGGCAGCGAGGCCGACGACCTGCGCGAACTGCGCGCCTTCCTCACCCGACTGCCGATGCTCGGTCCCTACAACGCCGCTCTCGTGCAGCTGCAGCGTCCCGGCGCCCACTACGTGGCCTCCCGCAGCGTGTGGGCCCGCGAGTTCCACCGCCGCGTGCTGCCCGGGGCCAGGCCCCTCATCATCCTGCGGCCCTTCGGGCCGGTGGACCTGGTGTACGACATCGCCGACACCGACGGACAGCCCGTCCCGGAGGGCGCCCTCGCCCCCTTCCGCATCGACGGTCCGATCACCGAGGAGGGCCTGACCGCGTTCACCTCCCTGCTGCCCAAGGCCGGTGTCCTCTACCGAGAGGAGGCCGTCGGCTCGCAGCTCGCCGGGACCGTCGAGCCGATCGATCCGCCGCTCACGCGCGAGGGCGCCCGCCGCTCCGTCCCCCTGCGGCACGCCGTGGTGGTCAGCTCCCAGCTGGACCCCACGGCCCGCCTGGTGACGGCGTTCCACGAACTCGGGCACGTGTTCGCCAGGCATCTCGAGCACCGCACGGAGTCCACGGTGCGGCCCGGCAGGCCATTGGACCTGCACAGCCGCGAGTTCGAGGCGGAGATCGTGGCCTGGCTGCTCGCCGCGCGGCTCGGCATCGACTCACCCGCCGGGGAGTACCTGGCGGGCTATGTGGAGGCCGACGGCACCGTGCCGCCCTTCTCCCTGCAGGCAGTGGTCTCGGCCGCCGGCAGGATCGAGTCGATGGCCGGAGGGCTCGCCCAGCTGGCTCGGCTGCTGCGCACCGGACAGACCATCACGGACTCCCCGGCCCACGGCCCGCACCAGGAGGAGCTGGACCTCGGCGCGTGGGCATGACCCCGCCGGTAATCGAGGAGACACCCACCATCACCAGCGCGGCCGGCACCGCCGAACAGGACGGCGAGCATCAGCCCTTCGATCAGTGCAGCCGCCGGTCCCCGGGCAGGAGGATGCGCAACCAGTGGTGGCCGTACGCCCCCACCTCCAGGGCGAGCTTGCCTCCCTTGGTGACCTCGTACCGGTCACTGCTGAACAGGTCCAGCACCCCGGTGCCCTCCTCGACGTCCTCGAGCGTCACCGTGATGGAGGTGGCCTCGGGAGAGAGGTTGTGCACCAGCACGGAGCTCGCGTTGCCGCCGCCGAAGGGACTCCAGGTGCAGCGGTGGGCCAGAACGGAGGGTGCCTCGTGGTCGAGGACCTCGGCATCGCCCATGCCCACCTCGGGGCACTCACGGTAGCGGCGGGCCAGCAGGCTCACGAACGACAGCAGCGAGTCGGGGTCGGAGCGCTGGTCCTCGGCATTGACGTGCTCGGGACCGTACCCGCCCCCGGTCAGGGGCGCGACCAGCCGCGAAGGGGCCACGGTGGAGAAGCCGCCGTTCTTGCCACTGGTCCACTGCATGGGGGAGCGCACCGCGAGCCGACCGGGGATCTCGAGGTTCTCGCCCATCCCGATCTCCTCGCCGTAGAACAGAACGGGCGTGCCCGGAAGGGCGAACAGCAGTGAGTAGACCATGCGCATCGCCCGCGGGTCCCCGTCCACCATCGGGGGCAGTCGACGCCGCAGCCCGCGGTCGTACAGCTGCATGTCCTCCTCGGGCCCGAAGGCGTCGAACACTTCCTGCCGCTCCTGGTCGCTGAGCTTGTCCAGGGTGAGCTCGTCGTGGTTGCGCACGAAGTTCGCGAACTGGTTGTTGCTGGCAAGCTGCGGGCGGCGCTTCAGGGTGCGCGCCATCTCCGTGGCGTCCTGTCGGGCCAGGGACAGATACATCCGCTGCATCAGCTCGAAGTCGAACATCATGCTGAGTTCATCGCCGTTCTCGCCGCCGAAGAACTCCATCTGGTCGGGGTACTCCAGGTTGACCTCGCCCAGCAGCATGGCATCGCCCCGTCGGCGCTTCATGAAGGAGGTCAGCTCGCGCAGGTAGTCGTGGGGGTCGGAGTAGACGTCGGTCCACTCCTGCGGGATGCCGCGCTCCTGGATGAAGAACGGCACCGCGTCCACCCGGAATCCGTCCATGCCCAGCTGCATCCAGAAGCCGACGATCTTGGCGATCTCCTCCTGCACGGCCGGGTTGGCGATGTTGAGGTCGGGCTGCTCGGAGTAGAAGTTGTGCAGGTAGTACTGGCCGGTCCTCTCATCGAGGGTCCACAGCGAGTTCTCCGCATCGGGGAACACCACATCCTCGGAGGTGTCCTCGGGCGGATGGTCGCGCCACACGTAGTAGTCGCGGTAGGGGCTGCTCTTCGAGGATCGCGCCTTCACGAACCAGGGATGCTTGTGGGAGGTGTGATTGACCACCAGGTCCATGATGACCCGCATCCCGCGATCCTTCGCCGTGCGGATCAGCTCCACGATGTCGCCGTGATCCCCCAGACGGGGATCCACGCCGTAGTAGTCCGTGATGTCGTAGCCGTCGTCGCGGCCCTCGGTGGGCATGAACGGCATCAGCCACAGGCAGGTGACGCCGAGCTCGGCCAGGTAGTCGATGCGCTGGCACAGGCCGTCGATGTCACCGGTGCCGTCGTCGTTCGCATCGAAGTACTTCTCGATGTCCAGGCAGTAGACGACGGCGGTCTTCCACCAGTTGTCAGCGGTCTCGGTCTTCAGCATGATCGCTCCTCAGGTCGTGACGGGGGCTGGTGGATCGGAGGGGACTCCACCTGAACGGGTGGGGACTCAGCGCAGCTGCGGCAGCACCTTCTCGCCGAAGGCCTCGATGAATCCGCGCTGCTTCTGGCCGATGTGGTGGAGGTACACCGCATCGAAGCCCAGCGAGGCGAGGCCATGGATCTGCTCGGTGAGCCTGCCCAGGTCCGAGGAGATCAGCGCCGCACCGGCCACGCGCTCGGCGGGGACGCCCTCCTCGCTGACGGCGTCGTAGTCCGCCACCCGCAGATCGGTGTTGGCGGGCGAGGTGAACACGTTGGAGCGCCACTGCTCGTAGGCGATGGCCTGTGCCTCGTCCTCCGTGGGCGCCCAGCTCAGGTGGACCTGCAGGATGCGGTGGGGCGCACCCCCGGCGTTCTCCCAGGCATCGAGCATCTCGGTGAGCTTCTCGGGGGGCTGGTTGACGGTGGCCAGGCCGTCGGCCCAGCGTGCCCCGCGCACGGCGGTGTCCACGCTGATGGCCGGGGCGATCAGCTTGGGCTTCGGATCGGGCACCTCCCACACCGTGGCCTGGTCCACCGTCACCAGGCCGTCGTGCGAGACGGTCTCGCCGTCCAGCAGCCGGGAGATGATCTCCACGCATTCCTCGAGGCGCTGCTGACGCACCTCCTTGCGGGGCCATCCCTCGCCGGTGACGTGCTCGTTGGCGTACTGGCCGGTGCCCAGGGCGGTCCAGAACCGGCCCGGGAACATCTGCCCCAGGGTGGCGATGCCCTGGGCCACGATCGCCGGGTGGTACCGCTGTCCGGGGGCGCTGACGGTGCCGAAGCTGAGCTCGGTGGTGGCCAGGGCCGCGCCCAGCCAGGACCAGGCGAGCCCCGAATGGCCCTGCCGCTTCGACCAGGGCTCGAGGTGATCGGAGCACATGGCGGCCTGGAAGCCTGCCTGCTCGGCCAGCTGGACGTCGGCCAGCAGCTGCCGGGGCGAGATCTGCTCGTGGGAGGCGTGGAAGCCGTAGACGGTCATGGTCCGTGTCTAGCAGAAACCGGTGAACGGCATCACGGATCCGGGTGTGACCGGCATTCTCATCGGCATGCGCATCGCCCGGGGATCCTCGCCGCGGTCTCCGCCGTCCATCTGGGTGCCCAGCTGCTCGGAGATGGGCCGACGGCCCCCGCACCGGAGTGCAGGGGCCGTCCTGAGCGAGCGGCACGAGGGCCGACTCGTGCCCGCCGTCATGCCGGATCAGGGGTGGTTGCGCTGCCCGTCGACGTCGGCGGGGGCGTCGGGCTCGTGGCTCCCGCGGGAGCCGGAGTTGGTGTCCGCCCCGAGTGCGGCGTCCTGGGCCGTGCTGTCAGCGTCACCGGCAGCGCGGATGGCGGCCAGCTCGAGGCCCTCCGGGCTGGTGTCGGTGCGCACGCCCTTCTCGCGGTCCGCGGAGCGCTTGTCGGCCACCAGGTGCGCCTCGCGCAGCAGCTCGGTCAGCGGCTTCTGGTCGCGCTCCTCGAGCAGGTCCTGGTACTTCGGCGGGAGGTTGGCGATGGTCTGCTCGTTCTCCAGCATGCGCCGGAAGATGCGCTCGCGCTCCTCCTCGAAGGAGGTGTAGGTCATCTGCAGGTACGAGTCGGCGTCGCGACGGGCACTGGAGACCGCCGCCTTGGCGCGGCCCCTGCGGCTGGTCAGCGAGGCCACGATGGTGAAGGCCAGGATGCCGATGATCACCGACAGCGACAGCGTCGTGGTCACCTCCACAACCGGCACGGGCTGGCCGTCGTTGATGAAGGGCAGCTCGTTCTCGTGCAGGGCGTGCAGGATCAGCTTCACGCCGATGAAGGCGAGGATCGCCGCCAGGCCGTAGGACAGGTACACGAGGCGATCCAGCAGGCCGTCGATCAGGAAGTAGAGCTGACGCAGGCCCAGCAGCGAGAACACGGTCGCGGTGAACACGATGTAGGTGTTCTGGGTGAGGCCGAAGATGGCGGGGATCGAGTCCAGGGCGAACAGGATGTCGGTGCCGCCGATGGCCACCATCACGAGCAGCATCGGGGTCATCATCCGCTGTCCGTCCACGTGGGTGAACAGCTTGTCCCCGTCGTAGTGGTCCGTGGTGGGCAGCAGCTTCTTCGCGATCCGGATGACGAAGTTGTTGGCCTCGTCCTTGTCGTCGTCCTCCGGCTTGAGCATGTTCCCGGCGGTTAGCAGCAGGATCAGGCCGAAGAAGTAGAACGCCCAGGAGAAGTTGTCGATGATCGCGGCGCCGCCGGCGATCATGCCCGTGCGGGCGATGATCGCGAAGGTGATGCCGAACAGCAGCACCTTCTGCTGGTCCTCGCGGGGCACCCGGAAGGCGGACATGATCACCAGGAACACGAACAGGTTGTCCACCGAGAGCGCCTTCTCGGTGATGTACCCGGCGAAGTACTCGGTGCCCATCTCGTGGCCGGGGGTGAAGAACCACAGGATCACGCCGAACACCAGGGCGATCCCCAGGTAGATGGCGGACCACACCGCGGCCTCGCGCAGCGTGGGGATGTGCGCCTTGCGCACGTGGAAGATGTAGTCGAAGGCCAGCAGGCCGATGATCACCAGGACGGTGATGATCCAGATCAGGGGGGAGACGCTCACGAGTTCTGCTTTCCGGGTTCGACGGAGGGACCCGGGTCTCTCCACCCGCGGGCGAGGAGGGGATCCTCACCGGCGGGCCGCTGCACCCGGAAGGCCGACGACGGTCTTCGTGCTGACGGGCACAGCGTTAGGGATACTCCCCCGATGCCCGACGCAGTCTACAGCGAGGCCCCCGACCGCGAAATGAGCTCAGGTCGACTGAAACGGGTATCACGTGGCACCCCGGCCCGACCGGGCCGGGGCGCCGCGGGCGCGTCCGGGTCAGTCACGGTCCTCGAGCGCCTCCTCGAGCTCTGCCTTGCTCATCGAGGAACGGCCCTCGACGCCCTGGCGCTTGGCGTCCTGGTAGAGCTGGTCCTTGGTGCGTCCCTGGGTGCCGGAGCCGGAGCGTTCGCCCCCGCGCTGGGCAGGGGACTTGTCCTTCGTGGAGGTGGGACTGGACTGCTCCGCCTCGCCCTGCTGGGCACGGGTCTTGTTGACGGTGCGGGCGGCGATCTCCTGCGCGGTGTCCTCGCTCTCGCCGCGATCCTCGAGCCCGTCCTTGATGTGCTCGTACTGGCGCTCTCGCTTCTTGCTCCAGCCCTCCGGCATGGCGGCCCCTCCCTGCTCGGCGGGCCCACGGGGAGCGGGCCCGGTGTGTCCTCCCAGGGTAGACCGCGTACATCCGAGGGGCTCCGAAGCGCACCGGACCCAGGGCGATCACCTCCGAGGCAGCGCCCGGATCCGATCGTCGGTCCGAGGCTCCGATCGGTCAGAAGGTGAAGCTGCGGAACAGCAGCAGTGCCAGCCCCAGGCCCACCACCAGGTTCACCAGGGTCGCGACGAAGAACACCAGCACTGGCTTCCAGCCCGCGTCCTTGGCGGAGGACACGTTGAACTCCAGCCCGATCGACACGAACGCGAGGGTCAATGCCCACGTCTGCAGCTCCTTGGCCGCGTCCAGGCGAGGCTCGAGCACATCGGCCGCGACGGACTCGGCCAGCACGGTCGCGATGATCGAGGCGACGATGAATCCCAGCACGAACTTCGGGAAGCGCTGCCACAGCATCGCCAGTGACGCGCGGTCCCCGAAGCGCGGCGGTGCGGCCGGCTGGCCAGCGGCGGGTTCGGTCCCGGCTGAGGCGCCGGCGGGTGCAGCCTTCACCGCGAAGTAGAGGGTCAGCAGCACGGCCACCACGCCCAGCAGGGCGTTCTGGGTGACCTTCACGATCGAGGCGATCTGCAGCGGCTGCTCACCGGCAACGGCTCCGGCAGCCGTCACGGCTGCGGTGGTGTCGATGTTGCCGCCGATCCAGGCGCCGGTGACAGCATCGGGCAGCCCCATCAGGTTCGCCAACCAGGGGAGCAGGAAGATCGACGGCACCGCGAACACGATCACCAGGGTCGCGGTGAACGCGAGCTGCTCCTTCTTCGCCTGCACCGCGCCCGCGGCGGCCACCGCCGCGGAGACCCCGCAGATCGACAGCGAGCTGGCCAGCAGCGCTCGCAGGCGGTCGTCGATGCCCAGCAGCCCGGCGAACCACCAGGTGAACAGGAACACCACGGTGATCAGGGCGATGGCCTGGAGCACGGCCGGTCCTGCGGCACGCACTACGACCGCGAAGTTGATGGTGGCGCCCAGCAGCACCAGCCCGATCTTGATGAAGAACTCGGTGCGGAACGCGGCGGTCATCCGGTCCCGCACCCCGGTCAGGGAGAGCACGGCGTTGCCCAGGAAACCCAGTGCGATCGCGTAGACGGGGTACTCGATCGACTTCGCGACCTTCCCGAAGCCGGTGCCCTCGGTGGCGCCGGGAAGCCACTCGGTCAGCAGCCGCACGATCCCGGCCAGCGCCACCACGATCACCAGCCCGGCGATGGTCCACGGCAGGGAACTGCGCGGCGTCGCCTCAGCGACGGTGGCTGCTGGGGAGCCGACACCGGTGGCGGATGCTGGGGGAGGCGCTGCGGTCTCGTCGCGGTGGGCGAGCGGGGAGGCCTCGGTGGCGGTGATGCCCTGATCCTGATGCCGGGAGTCGCTCACGGGATCAACTCCGGGGAGATCAGCCCGCCCATGCAGGCGGCGAACAGCAGCAGACCCACCAGGGTGGCTGCCCAGTCCTCGTTCAGGGAGAACCGCTTGTGGTCATCAGGTGACTCTGGACGCCTATTGCTGTTCACCAGTGCTCCTCGGTCAGAGGCGGGGCGTCCGGCCGGACCCGTGAGGACGGGCGGCCGCCACCGCGGAACGATCCCTCGCACTGTAGGTCATGGAGCGCCCCCGTTCCGCGCCGCACTCCGCCATGCGGTCCGGTGTCCATCCGGGTCTCACCGGATGTTCGCCCGCCGTCATGTGCTGTTCGCGTGCGCGACACCGGCAGCCCGGGCCACCGCACGCCAGTCACGGGCAAGGGACTCGACGGTGGCGTGGGCGTTGAGTCCGCTCGGCTGCGGCACCACCCACAGGTCCGTGCCGGTAGGCCAGGCGGCTGGAAGAGGAGACCCCTGCCTGCCCAGCTGCGCCCGGGGCAGGCCGAACGCACTGCGGTAGGCCGTGATGCCCACCACGGCGACCACCGTCGGCCGCAGGTGCTCCACCCGCTCCACCAGGTGCCGGCCGCCCTCCTGCAGCTCGTGCACGTCCAACTGGTCGGCGCGGGCGGTGGCCCGCCCCACGAGGTTGGTGATGCCGATTCCCCGTGATGTCAGCTCCCGCCCATCGGCTTCGTCGAGCCCGCAGGAGGCGTCGATGAGGTGCCCCGTCAGGCCCGCGCGGTGCAGGGAGGCCCAGAAGCGATTGCCGGGCCGGGCGAAGGGAGCATTGACGGCAGCCGTCCACAGGCCGGGGTTGATCCCCACCATCAGCAGCCGCAGCGGATCCCCGAGCGGGGGCAGCACGTCGTCCATCGCCTGCGGGTCATCGGTGGCGAACCGCTGCAGGTCCTCGCGCGTGGGTCGTCGGCCCTGGAGCGGGGAGGGGCGTCGGGTGCGCATGCTCTGACCCTAGACCGGGCCTGCCCAGTCCCGGGCAGCTGCTCCGGGCTGAGCAGGGCCGGCCCCCGGAGCCTCGGCCGTGCTCCCGGACCTGGCTACCCTGAGAGAATGGACGTGCGCATCGAGCCCGGGGACATCACCGCCGTCGCAGTGGACGCGATCGTGAACGCCGCCAACTCCTCACTGCTGGGCGGTGGGGGCGTGGACGGCGCCATCCATCGGCGGGGAGGCCCCCGCATCCTCGCCGCCTGCCGGCAGCTGCGGGGGAGCGCCCTGCCTGATGGCCTGCCGGCAGGTCAGGCCGTCGCCACCACGGCCGGCGACCTGCCGGCGCAGTGGGTGATCCACACAGTGGGGCCGGTCCATTCGAGCAGCGAGGACCGCTCCGCGGTGCTGGCGTCGTGCTACCGCGAGTCGCTGCGCACCGCCGCTGACCTCGGAGCCCGCTCCGTGGCCTTCCCCGCGATCTCCGCCGGCGTGTACGGCTGGCCGATCGACGATGCCGCTCGCATCGCGGTGAAGACGATCCGCGAGACCGCCCCCGAGGTCGATCACGTCGTGGACGCGGTGGTGCTGGTGCCGTTCGGCACCGCAGCGGAGCGGGCCTTCCGGGCCCGGCTCGAGGCTTCCTGACCCCGGGCCGGCGGCCCGGGCCGCCTCAGCCGGTGGTGGGCGCGTCGACCACCTCGACGCCGTCCACGAACCAGCCGCCCTCGAAGCGACGCACGTAGAACCGCAGCTGCGCCTCCACGTCCTGGCCGTCGCGCTGGTACGTCTCGGTGACCTCGAAGATCGCGTAGCCCTGGCGGTTGACGCGCTCATCGACCGTGTAGTCCAGCGCACCCATCTGCGAGGTCATCGTCTCGAAGGTCGCGCAGTCGTCCAGCTGGGTGGTCTGGCGGTACTCCTCGGTGGTGGACTCCTCGAACAGCCGGCAATCGCCGTTCTCCATCGAGGTGTAGAAGTTCTCGAGGGTGTCCTGGGGATTGCCGCGGTTCAGGATCTGGTACCCCACCAGGCCGGCCACGCCCAGTGCGATCAGCAGGGCGAGCAGGGAGCAGCCCCCCAGGACGACCCAGTGCCAGGTGGGCCGCTTGGCCTTGCCGGGCCGTGAACCGGCAGGACCCGCGGGGTGGGGCTGCGCGAAACTCATGTCGTCTCCTCATGATGCGGAATGCACTGCACCGAGTATTCCGCACCGGAGTCCGTCGTACACCGGGACCGGATGGGGAGAAATCCCCATCCGTGCGTTGCGGTCTCCGTCAGGCCGAACGCGCTTGACTAGCCTGGAGCGATGATCGCCACTGATGCCGCCGGCCCCGTCGGATCACCCACCAGCAAGGACGGTGCAGGCTTCGTCGCGCAGTCGGCGCTGCGATGTCGCACCCGGCCCGGGGAGCGCTTAGAGCAGGAACTGCCTCCGATGCCGGGCGCGGGGGATCTCCGGGGCCGCACGGTCGGTGCAGACGATGTGCTGCGCTGCTACCTGTTCCCCGAGCTGGACCCCGGTCTCACCTGGGGCGCCACGTACGTGGCCGTGGATCTTCAGTTCGAGGACGGCACCCGTCTATCCGAACTGGGGCCCGTGGACCAGTACGGCACCGAGGCCACGGCACGCGGAATGGGGGAGGGGAGGATCCTCTACGCCGATCAGTGGAACGACGTCCAGGTGGGGCTCGAGGCCGCGGCAGGCCGCACCATCGCCCGGGTGCTGCTGGTGGCCGATCCGCCGCCGGCACCGCTCATCGAGGGCACGGAGGACGCCGCGGACGAGGAGGATGCGCGCAGCAGCAGTGAGCTCGTCACCTGGATCGACGGCCCCTACCTCGCGCCCGTCCCGCAGGACCCACCCCTCGATGATCCCGTTGCCTGGGTGGACACCCGCCGCGGCACCTACGCCTCCGGGGACTTCTCCCGCGGCAACACCCTGCCGCTGACCGCCTGGCCCAACGGCTTCGCCTTCTTCACCCCGATGACCGATGCCCGCACCCGGCGCTGGGTGTACGAGTACCACCGCGCCAACGACGGGCAGAACCGGCCGCGCCTGCAGGGCATCGGCATCTCCCACCAGCCCAGCCCGTGGATGGGGGACCGCAACCAGTTCGTGGTGATGCCCCTGCAGGGCCAGGGCCCCGATGCTTCCCCGCAGGCCCGCGCCCGCGCCTTCGACCACGCGCGTGAGACAGCACGGCCGGACCTGTACGCCGTCGAGCTCGACGGCGGCATCGGTGTGCGGCTGGCGCCCACTGACCACGGCTCGATCCAGGAGTACACCTTCCCCGCCGATGGCCAGCCCGCCCACCTGCTGCTGGAAGGGGTGGACGAGCATGCCCGGATCGATGCGGCCGGGGCCGTGCTCGACGGCTCTGTGCACGCCTGGGTGGACTCCGGGCTCGCGGAGGGCTACGCCCGCGCCGATGGCGCCACCCGCATGTACATCAGTGCGCAGCTGGACCCGGCCCCGGCGACGGTGAAGCCCGCCGATGGCGCGAACCCCGGCGCCAGCCTGCTCACCTTCGCTCCCGGCACCACGCGGGTCACCCTGCGGCTGGTCACCAGCTTCATCGGCCGGGACCAGGCTCGCCGCACCTACGCCCAGGAGGTCGAGGGTCGCAGCCTCGAGCAGGTCAGGGCCGCCGCCCACGCCGCCTGGAAGGAGCGGCTGGACGTGATCAGGGTCGGGCACGCCACCCCGGCCCAGCGCCGCACCCTGGCCGGCAACCTCTACCGGCTGAACCTCTACCCCAACTCGCACTGGGAGAACGCCGGCACCATCGAGCGACCCGTCCCCGTGCACGCCAGCCCCGTGCTGCCGGTGAAGGGGAACGCCACCGACACCCGCACCAACGCGCAGGTGCTGCCCGGCAGGATCCACGTCAACAACGGCTTCTGGGACACCTACCGCACCGCCTGGCCCGCCTACGCGCTGCTGTACCCGGAGCTGTGCGCGGAGCTCGTCGACGGCTTCGTCCAGCAGTTCCGCGAGGGCGGCTGGATCGCCCGCTGGTCCTCACCCGGGTACGCCGACTGCATGACCGGCACCAGCTCCGACATCGCCTTCGCCGACGCCGCCGTCAAGGGTGTGCCCCTGCCGGACCCGCTGGGCACCTATGAGGCCGGGCTGCGCAACGCCACCGTCACCCCGCCCTTCGCCGAGGTGGGCCGCAAGGGCAATGAACGTGCGGTGTTCACCGGGTACGTGGACACCGACACCCCCGAATCGGTCTCCTGGGCCCTGGAGGCGCACATCAACGACGCGGGGCTCGCCGCCCAGGCCGAGCTGCTGGCGGCCGACGAGGACCTGCCCGAGCAGCGCCGCCGGACGCTCCGCGAGGAGGCCGCCTACCTGCGCGCTCGCAGCGCGAACTACGTGCTGCTGTTCGATCCGCGCATCGGGTTCTTCCAGGGGCGCGGGCCCGACGGCTCCTTCTCCCAGGGGCCCGACGACTTCGATCCGTGCGTGTGGGGAGGGGACTTCACCGAGACCGACGGCTGGAACTTCGCCTTCCACGCCCCGCACGACGGCGAGGGGCTGGCCGACCTCCACGGTGGTCGCGAGGGCCTGTGGGAGAAGCTCGAGGAGTTCTTCGCGACCCCGGAGCGAGCCGACCTCAAGGGCATCTACGGCCACGTCATCCACGAGATGGACGAGGCGCGGGCCGTGCGGATGGGCCAGTTCGGGATGTCCAACCAGCCCTCCCACCACATCCCGTTCCTGTTCCACCACGCCGGAGCCCCGCACCGCGCGATGCAGATCGTGAGGGAGGTGCAGCGCCGGCTGTTCGTGGGCGAGCAGATCGGTCAGGGCTACCCCGGGGACGAGGACAACGGCGAGATGAGCGCCTGGTGGCTGCTGACCGCGCTCGGCCTGTACCCCCTGCAGCTCGCCAGCGGTCGGTACCACGTGGTGGCACCACTGTTCGACCGGGCCGAGGTGCGCCCCCTCGGTGGCGCCGCGTTCACGGTGGTGGCCGAGGGCCAGGCACCCGCGCATCCGTACGTCACCTCCCTGACCGTGCGCGGCCGTGAGCACAGCGTCGCCGCGATCGAGCACGCGCAGCTGCACGGAGAGCTGAGGTTCACGCTCGCCGCCGACCCCGGCGACTGGGGCGAGGTGCCCCCCTCGCCCACCCCCGAGGGCGGGCACCCCGAGGCCCTGGTGGACCTGCTGGAGACCGATCCCGAGGACCCGCTTCTGGACGACGACTCGCGCACGGAGCGGCACTGGGACACCGCCAGCTGCGTGATCGACCTTCCGCGGCTGCCGGGCCCCGGCCGGGCGCGCTTCCTCACGCTCACCTCGGGTGCCGAGGAGGGCGGGGACCCGATCGCGTGGCGGCTCGAGGGATCCGACGACGGCTCCAGCTGGACGCTGCTGGACGAGCGCTCCGATCAGCACTTCCGCTGGCGGCGGCAGACCCGTCCCTTCGAGATCGCCTCGCCGCAGGAGTGCACCCACCACCGCATCGTGGTGATCGCCGCCGAGGGCCCGCTGCGGCTGGCTCAGGTCGAACTGCTGCTCTGACCCGCCGGGGCCTTCGCGTCGACCGCCCCGCCGGGCCCCGTCCTGTCAAGTGCCTGCTGCGAGGCCGGCGTGGGCAAGCCCCCTGCCGAAGCCCGAGCTGCGCGACTCATCAGACCGCCGGTGCCCGTGGCGGGGGTGCCCTGCCTGCGGCCCAGCAGCACGAACGGCAGGGTCAGCAGTGCCCAGCCGATCGCGATCACCGCTGCCTCGACCAGCAGGTACTGCGGCCAGGGGCCCATCAGATCCAGGATGCTGGGACCGGCCGGTGCCCGGTTCAGGTACGCGTAGTTCGTCCCCATCGTCATGTTCGCCGTGAAGGCGAGGGTGGCCCATCCCAGCGTGGCAGCGTAGGAGAAGCCGTACCCCCGCCAGGTGGGCCGGTACCCCAGGCCCCAGATCAGCACCACGGGGACCACGACGCCGCTGCCGTGGGAGATCCAGTACTGGAAGAACTCCAGCGGCACCCAGACGAAGTAGTTCACATCCGGGGTGAGCACGGACTGCATGTTCAGGGTGAGGCCCCAGTAGCAGGCCACCACGATCATCCAGGGGCGGCGCAGGATCATCGCGGCCGGCAGCAGGTACCTCAGGGCATCGGAGAAGTGCAGCGGCAGGGATTCGTCGATGTTCCACGCCCACGGCATGAACCCCCACAGCGTCCACAGCGCGGCGTTGAGCAGCAGCACCCAACCGGCCACCCGCAGCGCGCGGTCGACCTGTGCGGGGTCCGTGCGCCGGGCCCACAGCACCAGGGCGACCGAGCACAGGACGATGAGGATCAGCACGGTGATGTGCTCGACGCCGTACGGCGCCATACGACCCAGGGGAGGAGGAGTCATGGGGCGAGTATGCCTCTGCCGGGCCACGTGGCAAGGGCATCACTCCTGGGGCCGCTCCCGGAGACGATGCGGGCCCCCGATTCCCGGACCGAATGGTCATGGTGAACATGCTGGTCCGGGCGATGCTCGTTCCGGCCCGGACCGCCCCGCAGCGGACCGCGAGCACTGACGACCCCGGGGCGACGCGGCGCGGACGGCCCCGCCGAGCCGGTGCTCGACGGGGCCGTCGTCCGTCCGGGGGAGGGCGATGCTCAGATGCGGGGGTCGGCTGCGGTCTCGGTGTCGCGCTGATCGCCCACGGCGGGGTGCTTCTGCTTCCCTGCGTCCACCCGGCGGGAACCGCCCTCCTGAGCCCCGGTGCCGTGGCCCGCGTCGGCAGCGATCTCCTCGCCGTCCTCGTCCTCACCGTGGTGTCCGAACGGGAGCACGTGCATGATCGCCACCACGACGGCGCCGATGCCCAGGCCGATCAGGAACGAGAAGAAGGTGTTGATCAGCCATCCCAGCACGCCGCCGCCCACGGCCACCTCGAGGCCGTGGATCCACCCGTAGGGCTGGGCCAGCCCCAGATCATGGGTGCTGACGAGGATGATGTGGCCACCCACCCACAGCATCGCGATCATGCCCACGTAGCTGATCACCTTCATCACGGTGGGCATTGCGGTGACCAGGCGCTGGCCCAGCTTCTGTTTGGCGGGGGAGTCGTGGTCCTTGGTCATGGCCAGGCCCACGTCGTCCATCTTCACCAGGATCGCCACCGCGCCGTACACCAGCGCCGTGATGCCGAGGGCCACCACCACCAGTACCGCGGCGCGGATCCACAGCGAGTCCTGCTCGATGGAGTTCATGGCGATCACCATGATCTCCGCAGAGAGGATCAGGTCCGTGCGCACCGCGCCCTTGACCACAGAGTCCTCGGCGTCCCCGCCCTTGGCGGACGCGGGCTTGCTCTCCTCGTGGCCGCGTACCAGCTCCCATACTTTCTCGGCGCCCTCGAAGCTCAGATAGAGGCCACCGCAGATCAGCAGCACCGGCAGCAGCCACGGGGCGAACACGCTCAGCAGCATCAGGATCGGCAGGATGATGACGATCTTGTTGAACAGGGAGCCCTTGGTGATCCGCCATATGATGGGCAGCTCCCGCTTGGGCTTGATGCCCTGCACGTACTGCGGGGTGACGGCGGTGTCGTCGATCACCACACCGGCGGCCTTCGCACCCGCGCGGGCAGAGGCGGCGGCCACGTCATCGGCGCTCGCGGCAGCGAGGCGGGCCAGAGCGGCGACGTCATCGAGCAGGGCGGCAAGACCACCGGCCATGGGAGCGGTTCCTTCCGGGGGCGGAGGCCGGCGGATGGCACGGCCCGGCTCAGAATACGCTGACGAGCTGGAGGCGCGACGGCAGCCCGACCACCCGGTACCGCCCCTCGACGGTCACAGGCAGGAATGGCAGGGTGGGAACATGAAGATCACACTCATCGGAGGACACGGCAAGGTCGCCCTTCTCGCCCAGCCGCTGCTGGTGCAGGCGGGCCACGAGGTGCGGTCCGCGGTGCGCAATCCGGACCACATCGCCGACATCGAGCTCACCGGCGCCCGACCCGTGGTGACGGACATCGAGCGGCTCGATGCGGAGGGCTGGGGGGAGCTGCTGAGCGGCACGGAGGCCGTGGTGTGGACGGCCGGAGCCGGGGGAGGTGACCCGAAGCGGACCTGGGCCGTGGACCGCGATGCCGCGATCGCCGCCATGGACGCCGCCCAGCGTGTCGGAGCGCGTCGCTTCGTGATCGTCAGCTACTTCGGCGCCGGCCCTGGCCACGGGGTGCCGGAGGGCGACGACTTCTACCCCTACGCCCAGGCCAAGACGGAGGCCGATGAGCACCTGCAGAACAGCGGGCTGTCCTGGACCATCCTGCGCCCTTCCGCCCTCACCCTGGAGGAGCCCAGCGGGCGCATCGACGTCACGGCCACCGAGGGCGCAGAGGTGTCCCGCGCCAACGTGGCCCGGGTGATCACCGCGACCCTCGAGCACGAGAGCACCATCGGCCGGGTGATCGAGTTCAACGACGGCGACCAGCCGATCGACGAGGCTCTCGAGAGCCTGGACTGATACCGCGCCCGCAGGAGCCACCACCAGGTA